>JALSSK010000275.1 GCA_026984335.1 Rhodothermales bacterium | reverse complement strand
GGGCCGGGTGGCGCGGACCATCCAGTGCATCGTGTGCTCGGAGGGCGCGCGTACGGCGGGCGGCGCCCCGCACCGGGCGAAGAAGTCGTCCACGGGATCGCGGTCTTCGGAGCGCCAGTCGGTCTGGAAATAAGCCCGCGCCAGTTCGTGTTCGCGTGCGGACAGGTGCACCGGCACGTCGCCCTTCGCGCCCGCCGCGCGCGCCTCCGCCTGAAGCCGGCCCGCCATGCCGTAGTGGTCCGGGTGGGCGTGGGTCAGAAGGATGCGTTCGAGCGCTTCGGGGCCGAAGCCGAGCGTGTCCCAGGCTTTTTGCCACGCCGCCGCCGCCTCGGGCGTGTGCAGCCCCGTGTCGATGAGCGTCCAGCCCTCCGCGCCGCGCAAAAGGTAGCATTGCACCGCGCCGAGCCCCTGAAAAGGCACCGGGATCGTCACGCGAAAGATGCCGGCGGCCACTTCCGCCACGGGGTTGTCGGCCTCGGGTGAGCGTCGTCTCATGTCGTAAAAAAGCGTGTTGCGATGGCCTGCGGTGGGGGTTGCGGGAGGAAGAACGAAGGACGGCGCTCAGGCTTCGGAGCCGTCGAGGTGGACGTCCATCTGCGGATACGGGATGCCGATGCCGGCGTCGTCGAGGGCCTCCTTGACGACCTCCGTGAGCCTTTCCCGGACGGCGAAATAGTCGGTCGGCGGGCACCAGACGCGCACCTCCCAGTCGATGGAAGACGCGCCGAGTTCGACGAGGAAGACCTGCGGGGGGGGCTCTTCGGCCCGCCCCTCGACGCCCAGAGCCGCGCGTTCGAGCACGGCGCGGACCCACTTGAGCTTTGCGCCGTAGTCCGTGCCCACCTTCACGTCCACGCGCCGGAGGGGATGATGGGTGACGTTCTCGATCGTGTCGCCGAGGACCTTGCTGTTCGGAATGATGAGCCGCCGGTTGTCCAGGGTGTCGAGCTTCGTGACGAAGAGGTCGATCTCGTGCACGAGGCCGGTGCGCCCCGCCACCGACACGACGTCGCCCGCCCGGAAGGGCCGAAACAGGAGCAAGAGCACGCCCGCGGCGAAGTTCGAGAGCGTGCCCTGAAACGCGAGGCCGACGGCCAGCCCCGCCGCCCCGAGGACGGCGATGAAGCTCGTCGTCTCGATGCCGAAAAGCTCCAGCGAAGCGAGCACGGCGAAGATCATCACGAGCCACCCGGCCATGTTCGAGAAAAACGAGACGAGGGTCGGGTCCATGGCGGTTTTGCCGAGTCCTTTGCGCATGCCGCGCCGAACCCACTTCGACACGATCCAGCCGCCGATGAGCAGAAAGATGCCGCCGATGACGTTCAGCGCATAGACGGTGAGGAGGTCGAGGATGCTTTCAATCCAGGGAGTATCCATGAGAGGGAAGATCAGGGGAAGAGGGATGGCTCCTCCATGTACCCGCCGGGACGGAATCGGCTCCGGAGAGCGGAGGATTTGGCGGAAAACCGGCGTCAGTCATCGGCGACCCACTGCGTGCGCGCCACGGCGACCTCGCGCCCGTCCGCCTCGCGGCAGAGGCGATGCCAGAAGACGCCCGTCTCCGCGTCTTCCGTTCCGGCCCGCGCGAGGACGAGGTCGTCATAATGGGTCTCGGCGCGGAGGTGGATCTGCAGGTCGGCGAGCCGGTGCGCTTCGATGAACGGCGGCGGCATCGTCTCGACGGCCCACGCCACGTACTGCACGTTGTTGACGTGTCCGTTGAGGTCGAGGTCGCCGTATCGGACGCGGAACCGGCGCTCGAAGGCGTCGACGTCGGGCGGGCGGAGGCGGGGGAAGGCGTCGTCGAGGGCGCGGGGGCGGTCGGGGAAGGAGAGGGCGCGGAAGAAGGCGGGCAGGCGCATGGGGCGTCGGCGCGCCAGGTCGATGGTGACCCACCCGCTCGTGGCGCGGGCGAGAAGGCGATCGGCGGCGTCGTGAAGGAGGAACTCGCGCGTGGCGAAGAGGCCGTTTTGGCCGGAGGGCCACGTCGTCAGCCGGACCTCGTCGCGCCATCGGGGCAGGGCGTCGATGCTCAGGTGCAGGCGCGAGAGCACCCACGTCAGGTTGCGTTCGACGAGGTGCTCGATGGAGAAGCCCAGGGCCTGCGCGTGGCCGCTCGCCGCCGTTTCGAAGTAGTGGCAGAGCGTCTCCACGGAGGCGCGCCCGCTCGGCTCCACCTCATACGAACGCACGCGGAACGTCTCGGTCCACGGAGTGATGGTCTCGGCCATAGCAAGAATTTCCGGGAAAAGAGCAGGAGGAAACGGGAATATATCACCGCTTCACACGCTCGCGCATAAAGGAATGAAAAAAAAGCCTCGGGATGCGCCGGAGCACGGGGGTGCGCCGTAGCGCCGTCAAGCATGCCGATGCGCTGCCGCCCCCTTTTGAACTCCGCCTTCATTATCGCGTTGGTCCATCGGATGGATGCCACGGCCATGAGCCGCATGGACCCTGAAACGGCAAGGGCGGGGCCTCCATGCCGTCGAGCCATCGACGCGCGTTTCGTACCCGCCATACGCGGCGAAAAAGGGGCTGCTCGAGCGTGACGGACGCATGACAACTTGCACTTTTCAGCGTATGCCGCGTACAGACAAGCCCTCGTCGAATCAACCTCGCCGAACCTCGAAGTCTTGCGCGTTCCC
>JALSSK010000274.1 GCA_026984335.1 Rhodothermales bacterium | reverse complement strand
ACCGGTACATCGGCGGGACCAACGCGCACGAGCTGCCCGTACCGATGATGAATATCCTCAACGGCGGCCGCCATGCCGACAACAACGTGGACATGCAGGAGTTCATGATCATGCCCACCGGCGGCGAGAGCTTCAGCCACGCGCTTCGCATAGGCGTCGAGGTGTTCCACCACCTCAAGGGCGTGCTCAAAAAGAAAGGCTACGACACTTCCGTGGGTGACGAGGGCGGCTTTGCTCCGAACCTCCGCTCGAACGAGGAAGCCATCGAGGTCATTCTCGAAGCCATCAATGCGGCGGGATACGAAGCGGGCAAAGACCTTCACATCGCCCTCGACCCGGCCACGAGCGAAATGTACCGGGACGGGCGATACGTCTTCTGGAAAAGCAATCCGGACCGGAAACTCTCTTCCGAGGAAATGGTCGCCTTCTGGGAGGGCTGGATCAACCAGTACCCCCAGATCATCTCCCTCGAGGACGGCATGGCCGAGGACGACTGGGAGGGCTGGCGGATGCTCACCGAAGCCCTCGGACGGCGCGTCCAACTCGTCGGCGACGACATCTTCGTGACGAACACGGCGTTCCTCCGGCGCGGCATCGACGAGGGGTGCGCCAATGCGATCCTCATCAAGCTCAACCAGATCGGCACGTTGACCGAAACGCTCGCCGCCATCGAACTGGCGCACAAGAACAAGTTCGCCGCCATCATCAGCCACCGATCGGGCGAAACCGAGGACACCACGATCGCCGACCTCGCCGTAGCGATGAACACCGGGCAGATCAAGACCGGCTCGGCCTGCCGGAGCGATCGCACGGCCAAATACAACCAGTTGCTCCGCATCGAGGAAGAACTCGCCGAAGCGGCCGTCTTTCCCGGCATGAACACTTTCCGTTTCGCCTGATCCGAACGCCCCCGTATCGTCCTCGTCCTTTTGCGCGCATCATGTCCCGAACGAAAAAAAAATCGAAGGCGCCCGCTCCCGTACGACGGTGGATCCTCCTCGCGGCGGTCGCCATGCTCGGGATATGGCTGCTCTTCTTCGACAGCTACAGCCTGTGGAACAGCGTCTCCTGGCGCCGGGAGCACACGCGGCTGGAGGCTGAAAATGCGAGGCTCCGTCAGGAGAACGCCGCCCTCGAACGCAAGGTGTCGGAAGGGCTCTCCGATGAGGTGGTCGAGCAAATTGCGCGGGAGCAGTACGGGATGCGCCGCCCCACCGAAACCGTCTATCGCCTCAAGGTCGAGGACTGACCGCGCCGCTTCGCTCCGTTCGTTCACCGAATCCCGGTATCCATGACTCCCCTTGCCGTCGGCGTCGATCTTGGAGGCACCTCCATCAAAGCCGCGCTCGTCGAACGCGACCGGGGCCTGATCCACGAGGTGACGCGCCCGACGTATGCCGAGGAAGGTCCGGAACGGGTCATCGAGCGGATCGGCGAAGTGGCGGAGGCGCTCATCGCGGAAGCGCCCGAACGAGCGATCGCCGGGGTCGGCATAGGCGCACCCGGCGCGATTAACTGGGAACGAACCACGGTCTCCCACCCGCCGAACTTTCCCGGATGGGAAACGATCAACCTCCGAGACCGGCTCCGCGAGCGCCTCGGACGCCGGATGGTGGTGCTCGTCGAGAACGACGCCAATGTGGCGGGGCTGGGCAGCGCCCATTACGGCGCGGGCAAACCGCACCCTTCGTTCCTCATGGTGACGCTCGGCACCGGCGTCGGCGGGGCGATCATTTACCGGAACCGGATCTTCCGCGGCTCCACGGGGGCGGCGGGCGAGATCGGCCACATGACCATCGACTACGAAGGACCGTTCGACCGTTCCGGGGTGGCCGGGGCCATCGAAGCCTACCTCGGGCAGCGGTTCCTCTCCCGCCACGCGCGCTATCGCCTCATGACGCGGGAGGACAGCATCCTCCACCGGATGGCGGGCCCCGACCTTCAGGGCATCACCCCGAAGATGCTCTACGACGCCGCCGTCCTCGGCGACGAGGGCGCCAGGGAAGTGCTCGCCTGGGCGGGACACAAGCTCGGATGCGTGCTCGGCTCGGCCGTCAACCTGCTCGACATCCGGAAGATCGTCGTCGGCGGCGGGCTCTCGGCAGCGGGCGACTTCATTCTCGCGCCCGCCCGTCTGACCCTCCGAAGATTCGTCATGCCCGGCATGCACGAGGGACTGGAAATCATACGGGAAACCCGCGGGAACGAGGTGGGTATGCTTGGGGCCGCGCATCTCGTGTTTCAGTTTCTTGATGAGCCTATTCCCTCCCACCCGAGCCCGTGACCGTCCCGCGCGCCGCCCCGAACCCCGGCGATGGCTGCCGGCGCTCGCGCTTCCGGCGTGCCTTCTGCTCTTCGCCGCCCGCCCCGCCGCCGCGCAGGTCGCCGACGCGACGCGCGCCCGCCCCGCTCCGCCGGGATCGGCTCCGGCTTCCGAGCTCAAGGAGCCCGTCCGCTTCTCCGCCCGCGACTCCCTCATCGTCCGTTTCGAGGAGGATCGCGAGGTCGGCGTCCTCTACGGCGAGAGCAAGGTGACGTACTCCGACGCCCTCCTCGAAGCCTACCGCATCGAGATCCTCTTCGACAAGAGCGAACTCCACGCTTCCGGGCTCGCCGCGGACACGGGCCTCGTCGGGAAGCCGCAGATCCAACAGGGCTCGGAGACCTTCCAGGGCCGCGAGTTGGCCTTCAACCTGGAGACCGAACGCGGGCGCGTGGTCGGCGCACAGACGCAGATCGACGACGGCTTCGTGCGCGCGGGCGTCGCGAAGGTGCGCGAAGACGACGTCATCTTCATCAAGGACGGAGCGTACACGACGTGCTCCTGCGTGGATGATCCGTCGTACTCCCTCCGGTCGAGCAAGATGAAAATCGTCGACAAAAAGTGGATCTACACCGGCCCGCTCCAACTCTACATCTACAACATTCCCACACCGCTCTGGCTGCCCTTCGGCTTCCTCCCGGCGCAGACCGGACGCCGGAGCGGCCCCCTCCCGCCTCAGTACGGCGAGGACGAGTTCGGCTTTTACCTCCGCGACTGGGGCTGGTACTTCGCCCTCAGCGATTACATGGACCTTCAACTCAAGGGCAGTTTCTGGACGAAGGGAAGCTGGGGCGTCAGCTCCCTCTACCGGTACAGCAAACGATACGCCTTCAACGGTCAACTGCAGCTCCAGTATTCCCGGCTCCGACGCGGCGAGAGCGGCGACCCCGACTTTGCCATCGAGAACCGCGGCAGCTTCCGATGGAACCACAACCAGACCATCAACCCGACGACCAACTTCTCGGCGAACGTCAACCTCACCTCTTCGAGCTACCTCCGCACGTTCGCCGTCAACTACGACGACCGGGTGCGGCAGACGGTGCAGTCGACCGTGCGGTACAGCAAACGATGGCCGGCCGGCGGGCGCAGCCTCAACCTCAGCCTGAACCAGCGTCAGGTTTTCGCCACCGGAGAAGTCGCCCTGACGCTGCCCAATCTCACCTTCAGCCAGAACTCGAAGAAACCGTTTCGGCGGAAGGAGCGTCCCGCCGGCGCCCGCGAACAGTGGTACGAGCTTATCACGTACAGCTACAGCATGTCGCTGAACAACAACTTCAACTTCCGACCGCTCTCGGACACCACCGGCATCTCGTGGTTCGACGCCCTGCTGTCCCCCTCCAAATACCGCGAGGCGACCGGGCAGGACGAACCCTTTGATTTCAAAACCTCCCACCGCGTGCCCGTCTCCGCCACCTTCACCCTGACGCGCCTGCCCGTCCTCGGCGCGTTTCGCATGAACCTCTCCCCGTTCTTCAATTACCAGGAGGACTGGTTCATCCGGACGACGCGGCAGGCCTTCTCCGATTCCCTGAACACCATCGTCCGCTCGTCTACGCCGGGCTTCTTCTCTCTCCGGCAGTTCAACCTCGGCGTCTCGGCAAACACCACCTTCTACGGCATCTTCCCGGTGGGCGTCGGGCCGTACTCCGGCATCCGGCACACGGTCCGTCCGAGCTTGAGTTTCAATTACCAGCCCGACTTCTTCGACCCCTCGTGGGGCTACACGCGATCGTTCGTCAATGCGCTGGGCGAGGAGCAGCGGTATGCCATCGTCAACGGGGTCCGCTCGGGGCTGCAAAAGGCGCTCTCGTTTTCTCTGAGCAACACCTTCGAGACCAAACGCATCGACGCCGATTCCACCGGCGCAGACCGGAGCCGCACGCTCAAGCTCTTCAACCTCGACTTCTCTTCGAGCTATAACTTCGCCGCCGATTCGCTGAAGATGAGTCCGATCTCCATGCGGGGGCGCACCCGCCTCTTTGGTCAGGTGGACCTTGACTTCAGCACCACCTTCTCCCCGTACACAATCGACGCAAACGGCCGCCTTCTCAACGAATACGTGTTCGACCTTCGCGCCTTCGATTTTGCCCGCCTCACGAACCTGAGTCTCACGGCGCGCACCTCGATCCGGAGCAAGAACCGGGACGGTCGCAGTCGGCCCGCCGCCACGCCCCGGGCAGGTTTCTCGCCCGATCCCCTCAATTCACAGAACCCCTTCCTCCAATCCTTCACCCGCACCGGCGGCGACACGCAGACCGACTTTGCGATCCCGTGGTCGCTCAATCTGGACTTCACGTACGGCGTCTCCAAACCCGGCCTCACGGCTATGAAAAGAGCCATTTTGAACCTGAACGCGGATTTCAACCTGACGCCGAACTGGAAGGTGCAGGCCCGGTCCGGATACGATTTCGAACGGAAGGAGCTCGCCACCACGAACCTTGCCATCCTTCGCGACTGGGAGTGCTGGCAGATGTCGTTCAACTGGATCCCCTTCGGCGACTTCCAGTCGTGGGGCTTCGACCTCCACGTGAAAAGCGGCCACCTCCGCGACCTGCTCCGGATCCGCCAGCCGAAGTCCGACATCAAGGACCGTTTCGGCACGCTCATCCGGTGATCGAACGCTCCGCTGCGAGGGAAGAATTTCCGCCAAAGACGCACGGGTCGCTCTCTCCGGCGCTCCCGGGACTGAAACCCGACGCCCGAAAAACGATACAAGCACGCATCGAACGGTTTCGCACCGTCCGCCTTCCGGGACGACACGCCGGCTCACGCGATACGCGACGTCCCCTTGTTCGACCATCCGAGGGCAGAGTTCGAAAGAGCGCTCGTGGGTCCCTCGCACACGACATGCATAAAACCGGTTTCTGGAAAAGGACCCACCGATGGCCGCGCAGCTTGCAACGCCGACCCGATCCTCAACGGCAAACGGACCGTGACCGGACGCTTGCCCGGAGGCTCCACGCCCACTTTGAGCGGGATCTCGAGTTGGCGGATATCCACGGAATCCATTTCTACGTTCAGAACGGCGTGGTCACACTCTACGGTGTCGTGCGGAACGAGCTCGAACGGGACCTCCTCGTCTCCCTCGTCCGCCGGGTGCCCGGCGTGAAGGGCGTCGTGCCTCATCTTCAGATCGTAGAGCCGCAATTCCAAGGCGCGCCGCCCGTGGCGCCTGAGCCGGTATCCTCCTGATCAAACGCGCGTCGAGGGGCCTTTGCGCCCTCATCCTGCCGTTCGCATCCACGCATTCTCCACCCGCAAGAAGCCCAGCCGCTCGTAGAACGAGGAGGAGATGTTCGAGTCCCGGAGCAGCAGTTCGGTCCCCTTGCACCGTTCGAGGACCTCGTCGATCATCTTCTTTCCGATGCCGAGCCCCTGCACGTCCGGCTCCACGGCGAGGTCGCACAGATAGCTTTGGAGGACACCGTCGGTGAGCACCCGGGCAATGCCGACGAGGTGTCCTTCGTGCCAGGCGGTCACCACGAGCGAAGAGTTTTCATACATCTCCCAGACCTTCTCCTGGGCATCGACCGGACGGATGAGCGGCGCGCGCCGATAGAGCGTCATGATGCGCGCGGGCGTCAGCCCTTCCAGCCCTTCCCGAAACTCGACTTCGTGAATCATGATGGCGTTTTGAGATATATTGCGAAGGCCGGCGCGGAACGATGACACCGGAGCCGTCGCTTATGTTTCACCCGTCGTCGGCGCGCACCCACCGGTAGGCCGCGGCCCGAAGACGAAGCGGCTCCGTCACTTCGAGGCCGGGATCGACCCGGGCGCGGAGCGCTTGCTCGCCGGCTTCGACCCACCATTCGACGAAAGGGCCGAGGAACTGCCGGGACCGGATGCGCACCGCCGCTCCTTCCGCCGAAGGCCGGAGGTTTTCGGGACGCACGGCGAGCGCGTACCCCGGCTCCGGGGCTTCTCCACCCGTGAGTTCGGCCGCCAGCCCCCGCTCCGTGACGATATTGCTTCCCCCCAGAAATTGCGCGACGAAGGCCGTCTCCGGCTCGCGATAGAGCGTCTCGGGTGCGCCGACCTGCTGGATGCGCCCTTCCCGCATCACGGCGATCCGGTCGGAGAGCGCCAGCGCTTCCTGCTGATCGTGGGTCACGTAGATGCTCGTGGCTCCGAGCCGCGCCTGAAGCACCTTGAGCTCCCGCCGCGTTTGCTCCCGAAGCGCCACGTCGAGGTTGGAAAGCGGTTCATCGAAGAGGAGCACGCCGGGGCGGACGGCAAGGGCGCGCGCGAGCGCCACGCGCTGCTGCTGCCCGCCGGAGAGCCGGGTGACGTACTGGTCCTCGAAGCCCGCCAGATCCACCCGGGCGAGGGCGTCGCGCACCCGCTCCTCCCGCTCCCTGCGCGGCAGCTTCCGCACGCGCAGCCCATAGGCCACGTTCTCTCCCACCGTCATCGTCGGGAAGAGCGCATAGTTCTGAAACACCATCGCCGTGGGGCGCTTCTGCGGCGGCAGGCGCGTCACGTCCGTCTCGCCGATGACCACGCGCCCCTCGTCCGGACGCTCGAAGCCCCCGATCATGCGAAGCATCGTGGACTTGCCGCACCCGCTCGGACCCAGCAGCGAGAAGAACTCTCCCGGCGCGACCTCCAGCGTCATCGACCGGACGGCGGTCAGCGAGCCGAAACGTTTCGTCACCCCTTCGAGCCGAACACCCGGTATCCCGGTCGCGGATGGAGCTCTGGTTGCTTGCATACGGATTCGACTTCGAAACGTGAACGCCGGCGCATCATCCTCGCGGCGAGACATCGCCGGGCGCGCGGCGGGCAATATATCGTTCGGGAGGAGAGAATGACAATCCCGACCCGGGTTGCGCCAGGCGGATCGCCGACCACTTCCCCTTCGCGCTCCAAAAAAAAGCGGGCGCATCCCTCATCCGGACGCGCCCGCCGCTATTCTCCATGCTCCGGATCAGTCCTGCTCTCCGGGCTCCGGATCAGTCCTGCAATTGCGCCAGGGCCTGCGTCACCTTCTCGGCGGCCTCTTCGAAAAGGATCGCCGTCTCGATCTCAAGCCCGCTCTCTTCGAGGATGTGCTGCCCTTCTTCGGCGTTCGTGCCCTGAAGCCGGACGATGAGCGGCATGTTGATCTCGACGTTCTTCGCCGCCTGAACGATGCCCTTCGCCACGCGGTCGCACCGCACGATGCCGCCGAAGATGTTGACGAGGATCGCCCGCACGTTCGGGTCCTTGAGGATGATGCGAAAGCCCGCTTCGACCGTCTCCGGGTTGGCGTTCCCCCCCACGTCGAGGAAGTTTGCGGGCTCGCCGCCGGCGAGCTTGATGATGTCCATGGTCGCCATCGCCAGCCCGGCGCCGTTGACCATGCATCCGACGTTGCCGTCGAGCTTGATGTAGTTGAGGTGATACTTGCTCGCTTCCACTTCGAGCGGATCCTCTTCACTGAGGTCGCGCATCTCGGCGAGGTCTTTGTGGCGGAAGAGCGCGTTGTCGTCGAAGTTGATCTTTGCGTCGACCGCGAGCACTTCGCCCTGATCCGTGAGCACGAGCGGATTGATTTCGGCGAGGGTCGCGTCGGTCTCTTCATAGGCCCGGTAGAGGGCCATGATGAACCTGACGGCCTGCTTGAAGGCTTTGCCCTCGAAGCCAAGCCCGAAGGCGAGTTGCCGCGCCTGGAACGGGCGAAGCCCGATGGCGGGATCCACCCACACCTTGATGATCTTCTCCGGCGTCTCCTCGGCCACCTTCTCGATCTCGACCCCGCCTTCCGTCGAAGCCATGATGACGTTCATGCTTCGCTGGCGGTCGAGCGTGACCCCGACGTAATACTCACGGGCAATGTCCACGGCCTCGGCGATGAGGACGGTGCGCACCTTCTGCCCTTCCGGCCCCGTCTGATGCGTTTTGAGCATCATGCCCAGGATCGCTCCGGCTTTCTCACGCACCTCGTCGACGCCGCGCGCGAGCTTGACGCCGCCGCCCTTGCCCCGCCCGCCGGCGTGGATCTGCGCCTTGACGACGAAGAGGTCCGTCCCGTTCTCGGCGCGCATCTTCTCCGCCGCCGCGACGGCTTCTTCGACCGTGTGCGCCACGATGCCGGGCTGCACCGACACACCATATTTGGCCAGGATCTCCTTGGCCTGATATTCGTGAACTTTCATTTGCCTGGGTTCTGGAGTGATTCGTTCTCAGCGACCCGCTAAAGTACACCAGCCGCTTGCGTATGGCAACCGGAGCCATTGTTCGTTTTCGTTGAGTTTTGCCGGCGTTCGTTCCCTCCGCTCTTTTTTACCGCCGCCGCTGCCGGAACCGCCCCGCACCTTTTCCGTCACTACGCCCCCCGCTTATCTCCCTCCTCCCGCCCAATTCCGCCGTTCGACAACCCCACGTGACCACGTTCGACCGACATATCATCCGCCGGCTCGTGCAGCACTACGTCTTTCTCGTGGGTGCGCTGATCGTCTTTTTCATCGTGCTCCACTACGTCGAATCCATCGACGACTTCATGGACCGGGGCGCGACGATGAAGGACGTGTTCTTCGTATATTACCTGAACTATATCCCGGAAATCGTCCGCCTGACCTCCCCGCTGGCGATCTTCCTCGCGTGCGTCTACCTGACGGGCAAGCTCGCCCAGAAGCTCGAGCTTGCGGCGCTCCAAACGGGCGGCGTCTCGCTCTACCGCATCCTCGCGCCCTACGTGTTCGTGGCGCTCACCCTCACCGGAGCGATGATCTGGTTCAACGGCTTTGTGGTGCCGAAAACCAATCAGGTGGTGCTCGACTTCGAGAAGAAGTACCTCAAGGACGCCCCGCGGCAGATCGACCTCAACGACATCCACCGGCAAAACCGGCCCGGAAGCATCGTCACCGTCGGCTATTTCGACCGGGAAACGAACCGCGCCTTCCGTGTTTCCCTCGAACAGTTCGATCACATCAATCATTTGCGCTCCCGCATCGATTCGTACGAGATGACATGGATCGACTCGCTCAAGGTCTGGCGCCTCAAAGAACCGGTCGTTCGCACCTTCGACGAGAACGGGCGGGAGCGACGGTTCAAGGTCCCGCAGATCGACACCCTGTTGCAGATCTACCCGCGTGATTTCGCCCGGACGGAGCGGGACGTCGAGTCCATGACGATCCCCGTGGCCGCCGCGTACGTCGATCAACTGCGTCGTTCGGGGGCGGGCAATCTCGGGCGCACGCTCGTCGAGTATTACGCCAAGTTTTCGTATCCCTTCGCCAACCTCATCCTCGTGCTCATTGGCGTTCCGCTGGCCGCCGTGCGTCGACGCGGTGGTCAGGCCGTGCGCATGGGCCTCGGCCTCTTTACCGCTTTCGCCTACCTCGCCGTGCAAAAACTGACCGAGCCTTTCGGCTTCTCCGGCGAACTCGACCCCGTTCTCGCGGCCTGGCTCCCGCACACGCTCTTCTTCGGCCTGGCGCTCTTCATGCTCTGGCGCGTCCGCAAGTGACGCTGCGCAGGGGCTCGCGCGGCGCGCGCTCCCCGCTCTTTGCGAACTCTTCGCACGCATAGCTTTGCTTAGTTTCAATAGCCTTTGTATAATAAAAACTCCTTAACCTGCGTTCTTTTCGACCGATACGTTGCCCATGTCCCGGTCGTCTTTTTCGACAAAGGAGGACGAACGTGTCCCCGCGCGCCGAAGTAGTATCCTGCATCTTCCCTCCCCACTTCGCATGATCACACCGAACCGGCTGATCTGTCTGGGTCTCAGCCATCACACGGCCCCGGTCGACGTGCGAGAGCGGCTCAGCTTCGGCCCGACGGGCCTCGAAGCGATCCTCGACGACCATGCGCGGGATACGGAGGCCGGAGAACTCGTCATCCTTTCCACGTGCAACCGTTTCGAGCTCTACGCGGCAATCCCTGAAGGGGTCGATCCCGAGACCGTCAAGACCCGCATAGCCGAACGTCGCGGGGTGGTCTGGGAGGGGCTCGAGCCTCATCTGTACCGGTGGGAAGACCATGAGGCGGCGCGCCATCTCTGCCGCGTCGCAGCCGGGCTCGACTCCATCGTGCTCGGCGAGCCGCAGATCCTGGGGCAGGTCAGTGAAGCGCTGAACCGTTCCCTGGCGCATCACCGGGCCGGCCCGTATCTGAAGGCGCTCTTTCAGACGGCCCTCCGCGCCGGCAAACGCGCCCGCGCCGAGACGGGCATCAGCCGCAAACCTCTGAGCATCAGTTCGATGGCCGTTCGCCTCGCCCGGCGACACCTGGGCGATCTGGCCGGTCTCCGCATCGCCGTCGTGGGCACGGGCGAGATGGGGCGGCTGATCGTGAAGACCCTCCGGCCGGACGAACGCGCGCGCCTGACGCTCGTCAACCGGCGCGTGGAGACGGCGCATGCCTTCGCCGGGACCGTGGGCGCGGAGGCGCTCCCCCTCGACCGCCTCCACGAGGCGCTTGCCGCCGCCGACGTCGTCTTCTGCGCCACCGGCGCTCCCGATCCGATCATCGACACCGAAGCCGTTCGTGCCGCCGCCCGCACGAACCGTCCCCTGACGCTCGTGGACATCGGCGTGCCCCGCAACGTCGCGCCCGGTGTGGCTGCGCTCCCGAACGTCCACCTTTTCGACATCGACCGGCTTCGCGGAGAGGTGGAACGCTCGCTGACCGAGCGGCGTCGCGCGATCCCGGCGGTCGAGCGCATCATCGAGGAAGAACTCGAACGGTTCGCGAAGTGGAGACGCGAGCATACGGTGCAGCCGGTCATCGTCGACCTTCGTCGGAAGGCGGAAGAGATCCGGCAACGGGAGCTTCAACGGGCGCTCGAAGCCCTGCCCGACGCTGACGACAGGGTCCGGGAACAGCTTCAGTTTCTGTCTCAGACCCTCGTAAAAAAGCTCCTTCACCATCCCACGATGAACCTCAGGGAGGAGGCCCTTCGCGGCGAACCTCAACCCTACGCGCACGTCGTGCGCCGGCTCTTCGGCCTGACGACTCCCGACGCCTCATGACGACCCTCCTCACGGCAGGCACGCGCCGCTCAAAGCTTGCGATCCGGCAGACGACCCTCATCCTCGACGCGCTCATGGCATCGTGGCCGGACCTCGCGTGCGAGGCCCACACCTTCTCGACGCGCGGCGACGAGATGACCGACGTTCCGCTTCCCGAGATCGGCGGCAAAGGGCTTTTCACCGCGGAACTCGAGCAGGCGCTCCGGGAGGGCGTCATCGACCTGGCCGTGCACTCGCTCAAGGATCTTCCGACGGAGAATGCCCCCGGCCTTACGCTCGGGGCGATCCCGAAGCGCGCCGACCCCGGCGACGTGCTCGTCTCGGCGCACGGCCATACCCTGGCCACGCTGCCGCCGGGCGCGACGGTCGGCACGAGCAGCCGAAGACGCGCCGCACAGCTCCTCCGCGCCCGCCCGGACCTCGAAGTCCGCTCCATCCGGGGCAACGTTGAAACGCGCATCGCCAAAGTGCTCCGGGGCGAGTATGCCGCCGCCGTGATGGCCGCCGCGGGTCTGGCTCGCCTCGGCCTCACCGACCCGATCAGCGAGCGGCTCTCGCTCGAGGCGATGCTTCCCGCGCCGGGTCAGGGCGCGCTCGCCGTGCAGTGCCGCGACGGCGATGCGCGCACGCTCGAACGCCTCGCCGTCCTCGACGACGCCGCCACACGACGCGCCACGACGGCCGAACGGACCTTCCTTCAGGCCCTCGGCGGCGGGTGCGCCACCCCGGTGGGCGCCTTCGCCGAAGCGGAAAACAACGGCTTGATCCATATGACCGCGCTCGTCTCTTCCCCCGACGGCCGATCCGCAATCCGCGTACGGGGAGCGGACACCGACCCGCACGCCCTCGGGGAACGCCTCGCCGAGGAGGCCCGGCGCGAAGGAGCCCTGGAGGT
>JALSSK010000273.1 GCA_026984335.1 Rhodothermales bacterium | reverse complement strand
CGAAGCTTTCGCCCGACGTCTCCACGCGCTCGGCGTCGAGCTCGTCTCCACCGGCGGCACGGCGCGGGCGCTCCGAAGCGCGGGCCTGCCCGTGCGAGACGTCTCCGAGTGCACGGGCGCTCCCGAAATCCTCGCCGGTCGGGTGAAGACGCTCCATCCGGCGGTGCACGGCGGGCTGCTCGCCCGGCGCACCGACCCTGCGGACCTCCGCGAGCTCGACGCGCACGGCATCGAACCCATCGACCTCGTCGTGGTCAACCTCTACCCCTTCGCGGAGGCGGCGGCGCGCCCGGACGTGACCGACGCCGAGGCCGTCGAGCACATCGACATCGGCGGTCCGACCATGATCCGCGCGGCGGCGAAGAACTTCTTCTTCGTCGGAGCGGTCACCTCGCCCGAGGACTACGACGCCGTGGCCGCCGAGATGGAAGCCTCCGGCGGCGCGCTTTCGATGGCGACGCGGCGCGCCCTGGCGCACCGGGCCTTCGCGCGCACGGCGGCCTACGACCGCGCCGTCGCCGATTACTTCGCGCGGACGAGCCCGGCAGCCGAGCCCGCCCCGATGCCCGAGACCCTTTCCGTCTCGCTACCGCGCGCGCAGACGCTCCGCTACGGCGAGAACCCGCATCAGGCGGCGGCGCTCTACGGAGCGCCGGACCGCTTCTTCGAACAACTGCACGGCAAGGCCCTCTCCTTCAACAACCTCCTCGACCTGAACGCCGCCCTGCTCCTGATCGACGAGTTCCGCGACGAAGCGCCGACGTGCGCCATCCTCAAGCACACCAACCCGTGCGGGGTGGCCACGGCGGAGACGCTCGAAGCGGCGTACGGGCGCGCCTTCGCCACCGACCGGCAATCCCCCTTCGGCGGCATCGTGGTGGTCAACCGCCCCCTCGACCGCGCCACCGCCGAAGCCGTCAACGCCATCTTTACCGAGATCATCATCGCGCCCGGGTTCGAGGAAGGCGTGCTCGATTTTCTTCGGAAGAAAAAGAACCGCCGTCTCATCCGGCCCCTCGCGCCGGCGCGGGAGGACGCCGCGTACGACCTCCGCTCCGTCCTCGGCGGGATGCTTGCGCAGGAGCGCGACCCCGTGCTCGCCCCGATGCGCGAACAGCGGGCGCACTACCGCGTGGTGACCGAGCGCGCGCCGACGGAAGCCGAATGGCGCGACCTCGACTTCGCGTGGCGCGTGGTGAAACACGTCAAGAGCAACGCCATCGTGTATGCGAAGGACGGCGCCACGCTCGGCATCGGCGCCGGACAGATGAGCCGCATCGACGCCTCGGAACTCGCCGTGATGAAGGGCCGGAAGTCCGGCCTCGACTTCACCGGCTCCGCTCTCGCCTCCGACGCGTTCTTCCCCTTTGCCGACGGCCTGCTCGCCGCTGCCGAGAGCGGCGCACGGGCCGCCATTCAGCCCGGAGGCTCCATCCGGGACGAAGAAGTGATCCGGGCTGCGAACGAACACGGTATCGCCATGGTATTCACCGGAAAACGCCATTTCAGGCACTAGCATCCGGACGATATTGTAGTATATTCCGGCGGATCGGGCCGTTTCGAGGAGCGACCTCCGCGCGGATCGTCGCCGGATGAACTTTTCCGCCCGTTGTCTCATATACGAACTTCGCCGACGTGAGACTCCCGGCCCCGGCTTCGCCCCCCGCGACATCGGAGCCCGAGCCTCCTTCCCCCCATAGACGCAGACAGGCCCTCGCCCGAACGGAGGGCAGGCAGTATTCCAAGGATCTTTAATGGGCTTCTTCAACTTTGCAACCGACGTTGCCATCGACCTGGGCACGGCGAACACGCTGATCTATATCAAGGGCCGAGGAATCGTCCTCAACGAGCCGAGCATCGTGGCGGTGCACCGAAGCACGCGCAAGGTGATCGCCGTGGGACAAGAGGCCCAGCAGATGCACGAGCGCACCCACCGCGAGATCGAGACGATCCTTCCGCTCAAAGACGGCGTGATCGCAGACTTCGAGGTGGCCGAGCAACTCATCCGGCAACTCATCCGGAAGGTGCAGACGAACTGGATCACCGCCATCCGCCGCATGGTGGTCTGCGTGCCGAGCGGCATCACGGAGGTCGAGAAACGGGCCGTTCGGGACTCGGCCGAACATGCGGGCGCCCGGCAGGTCTATCTCATCGACGAGCCGATGGCCGCCGCGATCGGCATCGGGCTCAACGTAGCCGAGCCCGTGGGCAACATGATCGTCGACATCGGCGGAGGCACCACCGAGATCGCCGTCATCGCCCTCTCCGGCATCGTCATCGACGAGTCCATCCGCGTCGGCGGCAACGAACTCGACAACGCCATCGTGCGCTACTTCAAGCGCAACCACAACCTGCTCATCGGGCAGCGCACCGCCGAGCGCATCAAGTGCGAGGTGGGCAGCGCCGTGGAACTGAATCCCGAACTGGAGGTCTCCGTGAAGGGCCGGGACCTCGTCAGCGGCATCCCGAAGGTGCGCAAGATCTCCTCGGAGGACGTGCGGGAAGCGCTCCGGGAGGGGGTCTCGCAGATTGCCGCGGCGGTCATCCGGTGCCTGGAGCGCACGCCCCCCGAACTCGGCTCCGACATCCTCGAACGCGGCATCATGCTCACCGGCGGCGGCGGCCTGCTCAAGGGGCTCGACACGCTCATCAAAGGCC
>JALSSK010000272.1 GCA_026984335.1 Rhodothermales bacterium | reverse complement strand
ACGAACGTCGAGAAAGCCCACGCGCGCGGCGGCGTGCGGGTCGAGTCGGCGGAGGCGCGCGGCGCGGCGGCGACGGGGGCTGCGAGGGCGGCGCACAAAAGGAGGGCGAGGCGTCGGTTCATGGGCGTCACGGTTCTTCGAAGCCTTTGCGTTCCATGTCTCCCCAGCCGTCGAGGCCGCGGAAATACGAAATCGTGCCGCGCAGCCGGTAGTACGTCAGGATCTGCCGGTAGCCCAGGTTTTCGGCAAACGCCAGCCGGAAGAGCCGGAGGAGGTCGCGGGTGCGGGTGTACCGGCGGAAAGTGAGCTCTTCGAGGCCCACCGCCGCAATCGAGAGCACGCTGCCGAGCATCACGGCGACGAAGAGGAACAGGAGCGCGAACGGGAGCGAGGCGACGCCGAGCGCAAGGACGGTGAGGAAGACGAGATAGCCCGTGAACTCGATGATCGGCCCGATCATTTCGAGGAAGAAAAAGTAGGGATAGGCGACGAGCCCGATGCGTCCGTACCGGGGGTTGAAGAGCATCCGGACGTGCCGGATCATGGTGTCGATGAGCCCGCGCTGCCAGCGGTCGCGCTGCCGTCCGAGCACCTTCAGCGTCTCCGGCGCTTCGGTCCACGCCACGGGATCCGGGACGAAGTGGATCTCGTACGGGATGCCGCGCTCGCGGCAATGACGGTGGAGCCGCACGGTCAATTCGAGGTCTTCGCCGAGGCTGTCCGGCGCCAGCCCGCCCACCTCGACGACGAGCGAGCGCCGGAAAAGCCCGAACGCGCCGGAGACGAGGAACATGATCTTCAGCGCATCCCAGCCCACGCGCCCGGCCAGGAACGACCGCAGGTATTCGAGCACCTGAAAGCGCGCGATCGGGTTGCGGGGCAGGCGCGCTTCACGCACGAGGCCGTCTTCGACGCGGCAGCCGTTGACGATGCGGATGATGCCGCCGGAAGCCACCGTGCGCGCATCTTCGAGGAACGGACGCGCCACGCGGATGAGCGCGTCGGGCTCGAGCAGCCCGTCGGCATCGACGATGCACAGCAGCGGCGTGCGGCAGTGGTTGATGCCCGCGTTGATGGCGTCGGCGCGCTTGCCGTTCTCCTTGTCGAGCACCCACAGGTTCGGATGCGTTCGGCTGTGATAGGCCCCTCGCACGGGCGCCGTCGCGAGGTGCGCCAGCGGGAAACGCGGGGCCGGGATGAGGTCGTAAGCCTCGCGGAGCGCCTCCAGCGTGTCGTCCTTCGAACCGTCGTTGACGATCAGGATCTCGTAGTCGGGATAGCGGAGCGTGAGCAGCGAGCGGGTCGAAGCGACGATGGTCTCCGCCTCATTGTAGGCGGGCACGATCAGCGTCACGGGCGGCGCGCCCGCCGAGGCGACGAGGTCGTCGACGTCGATGGAGGTGAGGCGGCGCGTGTACCGGCGAAGGGCGCGGAAGGCAAAGATGCTCATCACGAGGTAATACGTATTGAGCACCACGAAGTAGGTGAAGACGACGGCGTGGAAGACCGCGAGGAACGTCCAGAAGACAGTGTTCATGCGTCAGGCGGCCAAGCTGTTGTCGGTGAGCACCTGTTCGAAGAGGGCGGTGCGTGGATGCGTGGAGGCGGCGAGGGCGCGGAGGAGGTCGGCGGCTCCGATCTGCTTGAGGCGCTCCGCCGCCGCCAGCGCCACCCACGGCGAGGGGTCGTCGAGGGCGCGCCGGAGGGCCGCCCGCACCCCCGCTCCACCGAGCGCGCCGAGCGCCCGGACGGCGTGCAGGCGCTCTTCCTCGCCCGCCGACCGAAGGCGGGCCTCCACGGCGGCGCGATGGCGCTCTTCCCCCACTCGGCCGATCAGTTCGAGCGCGGCGAAGGTCAGCTCCGGGTCCTCGCACGCGCCGAGAACATCCGCCGCGAGGTCCGCCGCCGCGACGTCGCCGAGCCGCCCGAGCGCCTTCGCCGCCACGGCTCGCACCCACGCCGGACGTCCGGCGTCGGCGAGGGCGCGCCGGAGCGGGGCCGCCGCCTCGAAACCGACCCCGGCCAGCAACGCCGCGAGGGAGTCGTGGTTGAAGTCTTCGAAGCGCGGGAGCTTCTCCAGAAGGAGCGGCGCGAAGGCGGGGTGCTCCCGCCGCGCCAGGTTGCGGAAGGCGACCATCGCCACGAGCGGCGAGGGGTCGTCGAGGGCCGAGACGAGGTCTTCGACGTAATCGGGGAAGCCGAGGAGCCCGAGGATCTGAAGCCGCCGCGCCCGCGCCTCCGGAGCGGCTTTGCGCAGCCCCTCCCGGAGCTCCGGGAGGAACGGACGCGCCGCCGCGCGCAAGGGCTCACGCTCCGGTCCGCGCACCTTCCGAGCAAAACGATAGAGGAAGGCGCAGAAATAGAATCGGCTCCGGCGCGGGACGCGCGCGCACAGGTCCGCCACGGGCCGGTCCCCGGCGAGCGCTTCGAGCAGGAGCGGCCGCCAGAGAGCGTCGAGCCGTTTCCTTCGGGCCGCTCTCCGATCGTTGGCCACGCGCAGCCCGACGGCGACCGCCGTGAAGACGAACGCGAGCACGATCAGCGCCTCGAGCATGAACAGCGCGAGGCGGAACACGGGGTCGTCGAAGGAGACGTCGAAGAAGGCGGTCGGGTCGAGAGACGGCATGGCGGAGCTCCGGCGCGGCGGACGTTCAGGCGGGAAGAATCTCGGGCGTGTGTCGCTCGACGAGGCGCCGGACGCGCGCGCTCAGCTCGACGGGCGAAAAGGGCTTGAGCAGGTAGTCGTCTGCGCCGAGTTCGAAGCCGCGCACGATGTCGCGCTCGCGGCCCATGCTCGTGAGCATGAGGACGGGGGTGCGGGCATGAGCGGGCATTGCGCGCAGACGCTCGAGCGCCTCGAAGCCGTCCAGACCCGGCAACTTCGCGGCGAGGATGACGAGCGCGGCGCGGTGACGCTCGGCAAAGGCGACGAGGCGCTTCCCGTCGTCGAACCGGACGACCTCGAAGCCGTCCCGACGGAGCCGGAACGCGAGGATGGCCGCCGCGTCCTCGTCCTGCTCGGCCACGAGGACGCGCGGTTTTTCGGGCGTCACGGCCTGCGCCTCGGTGATCACCCGCCCGCGCGCGCCGTTCGCCTTGGCCCGCCGCACGCACCGCCGCGCCCGCTCGACGACGTCTTCGAGACGCGCGTCGTCGGCTTTGAGTGAGACGAGTCCGGCGGAGAAAGAGACGTGAAACGTCTGCCCGTTGTGCGCCCGGAAAGGCTCGTACCGGACGGCCTGCGAGGCACGGTCGAGGATCTCGGCGGCCTCGTCGAGGGTCGTATTCGGGAAGAGGATACCGAAGCGGTCGCCTTCCCATCGTCCGAACAGGTCGAAGGCGCGGAGGCACTTCGCGATGAGCGTCGTCGCCTTCTGAAGCACGTCGTCGCCGGTGAGGGGGCCATAGACGGCATTGACGGCTTTGAAATCGTCGAAGTCGAGGACGGCGACGCAGAAGGGCGTCTCGGAGAGGTCGTAAAAGGCGCGCGCCCGTTCGAAGGCTTCTTCGAGCGCGAGGCCGTCCGGGAGGCCGGTCAGCGGATCGGTCGTATCGCGGAGGATGCGCCGCTGGAGGTGCGCGGAGACTTGCGCCGAGAAGGCGGCGGCGTCGAACGGTTTCTCGAAGAAGGCGTCCGCGCCGAGCGCATAGCACTCCGTCTTCACCTGCGCCTGCGCGAAGGAGGAGACCACGATGACGGGCGTGAGCGCCGTGACGGCGTGGGCGCGGAGGCGGACGAGCAGGTTGCGCCCGTCCATGTCCGGCAGGACGAGTTCGAGGATGATGAGCGCAAAGGCTTCCCGGGCCAGCAGCCGTTCGGCTTCCCGGGCCGAGCCCGCCAGAAACACCTCGCGGTTCGGCGTCGAGAGGATCACCTCGAGCATGGCCGCCGTGTCCGGGTCCGGGTCGATGACGAGGATGCGCGCCTTCGGGCCGGTCGCCTCCGCGATGGAGCGGCGGAGGACGCCGAGGAGGTCGTCGAGCCGCGCCTTGAAGGCGTCGGGCGAATCGGAGGCGGCCTTTTCGAGAGCATCCACGGCCCGGGTCACCGCGTCGAGCTTGAGCGTCCGGGCGGCGTGGTGAAGGGCCTGCGCGATCCGGAGGATGGAGGCGATGGCTTCGGGGAAGCCCTCGTGGAGGTCCACCCGTTCGGCTTCGAGCGCGTCGAGAAAGGCTACGAGGCTCTCCCGGTCGTACGTGCGTCGCGACGCCGGGAGGACGGGCGCGGGCGTGGCCCTCGGAGCAGAAGGACGCGGTCGGGAAGGGCGAGAGGTGGTTTTCATCGAACCGGGCACTACCGTGAAAAACGAGCCGTTCCCCGAGGTATCGACGACTCCGCCCGATCCGTAATCCCGCGCGGAGAATTTCCGGGATCGGCCCGCTTCCTGCCGGCCGACCCATGGTTATTGCAGTTTTCACGGAAAGAAAAGGGCGCGCGGCAACCCGGCTCCGGTTCGCCGGTATCATCGCCGTCTGAAACGGAATCACACATGGAAGCGTCGATGGCCGAGACGGAGGAGACCCCGCGATCCGAGCGCGCGGCGCGGTTCGTCGCTTTTGCCGTGCTGGGCGCGCTGACGGTCACGCAGGAGCTGGCGGGGCGGGCGCTCGCCGGCATGGAAGGGGCGGACCCGGAGCTGACGGCGGAGGAGACGCTGTGCCTCGTCGCCACGGCGACGGCGCGCGCGGCGGAGGTGGGCCTGCGGGACAAGCCGGAAGCGCAGGTCGTCGCCGCGACGTTGCTCGAGTTGCCCTTCGTCTATCGTGACTACCTGGCCGGCGGGGCGATGCTCACGGAAAAAGACGCCGCGCTCCTCGATGCGGACGATCTCGTGCGGGAGCGTCTGCGGCGCAAACTCGCCTTCTATACCACCCACCTGCCCCCCGGACGCTTCCCCGGCGAGTATGCCCTGACCGACAAGATGGGCCTGTGGATGGGCCGCATCAGCCCGCCCCGCCTGCCGGAGACGCCCGCCGCTCGCCTCGCCCGCCTCGAACTCATCCCCGCCCTCCTGACCCACTTGCGCCTCGTGCTCGCCTTCGCCCGCCGCGACGAACCCTGACCCCCCTAAAGGACCGTGAACATGGAACCGCCGCTCATCCCCGCCTACAACAAGCCCGATGCGCCCGGCATCGCGATGAACTTCGACAACACCGTGTCGCTGTACCACGTCGTGCAGCCGGAGGAAGACTTCGTGCAGGCGGCGCGCGCCGCCTTCGCGCTCCTCAAGGAAGCACAGGAGCGGTTCCCCGGATGGCCGCGCATTTTCTACCTCGACATCCTCGGACACCGGGGAGCACGGCAGGGCTTCGACGAGGACTTTTTCGAGTTTCAACAGGAGTTCTGGTTCTCCGCCATCGCGCCTTTCGTTACGGCTTTCGACCTGCCGTTGCCCGGCGCGCTCATCAACCCGAGCCCGCAGCGAAACGACCTTCCGGACGAGCTCGTGATTCGTCTCCCGGATTAGTCTGGAAGACAGAGCGCCGACGCCCTTCCGGCGGTTGCGGTCGCCTCGCGTATGAAGTATCATAAGGCGGTCTCCCCGGCTCCTCTGCCATTCATGAAAGAACCTTTCACATTGCGCCACGGCGCAACCGGATTTCCCGACTCCGTCTGGGTTTTTCTCTTTGGGATCGTCTATCTCGGAGCGCTGCTGCTGGGAGATGCGCTCGACTTTCCGCCGGAAGGGGTCTCGACGTTCTGGCCCGGCAGTGGTCTGCTCATGGCGGCTTTGCTGCTGACCTCGCCTCGCCAATGGGCGGGTCTGCTGTTTCTGGCGATCATCGCCAACGTGGTCAGCGAGGCCGTGGTGCTGGGGCACAGCGTCTGGCAGGGCCTGATGTTCGGCATAGGGAACAGCCTGGAAGGGACGGTGGGCGCGTGGTTGCTGCGTCGATACCTCGGGTCGCCGCCCGCGCTGCGCTCGGTCCGGGACGTGCTCGCGTTGACGGTCTTCGGGATGCTCATCGGCACGGGGGTCGGCGCGCTCATCGGCGCGACGGTGCTTTCGGTGCAGGGGTTTCGGTTCCCTTTCTCGTTCATCCTTCAGGCCTGGTGGCTGGCGGATGCCCTCGGCGTGCTGATCATGGTGCCGGTGATTCTGTCGTGGGCGAGCGCCGTTCAGCGAGGCTTTCACCGAGCCGTTCCCGCGCGTGTGATGGAAGGGGTGGCCCTCTTCGCCGCCCTGGTCTTCGTGGGTCAACTCGTCTTCGGGTCCGAACCGGCTCCCGCGGCCTCGATGCTCGACTTCCCGTACATTGTTTACCCGATCCTCCTGTGGGCCGTGCTTCGCTTCGACCTCCGCGTGGTGACGGCGGCGCTGCTGGTGACGGCCTTCATGGTGGTCTTGAATGCAAACCTGGGGCGGAGCCCCTTCGTCGTCGCCGGGCAGTCGGTGCGCGAACAGGTGCTGGCCATTCAGGCATTCCTGACCGTGACCACGCTCTCGACGCTCATCGTCGCCGCCATGGTTCACGAGCGGCGGGAGGCCGTGGCGATGCAGGAACGCCTCATCGCCGAGCTCGAGGCGAAGAACGCCGAGCTCGAACGCTTCACGTACACCGTGTCGCACGACCTCAAGAGCCCGCTCTTCACCATTCAGGGCTTCATCGGCCTGCTCGAACAGGACGTCGCCGAAGGACGCGTCGAGCGGGCGCGCAAGGACATCAAGCGCATCCGGGACGCAGCGCTCACCATGCAGCGACTGCTCAGCGAACTGCTCGAGCTCTCGCGCATCGGGCGCATCGCCGGCGAGCCGGAGCCCGTCCCCCTGACGGACGTGGCCGGCGAAGCCGTCGAACTGCTCGCGGGGCCCCTCGAGGAGGCCGGCATCGACGTGCGCATCGCGCCGGACATGCCCGTCGTCCTGGGCGACCGCGTGCGGCTGCGCGAGGTGTATCAGAATCTCGTGGAGAACGCGATCAAGTTCATGGGGGATCAGCCCGAGCCGCGCATCGAGATCGAAGCCCGGCGGAAAGGCGCGGAGGTGATCTCCTGCGTGCGCGACAACGGCATCGGCATCGACCTGCAATATCATGAAAAGATCTTCGGTCTCTTCGAGCGGTTGTCCAGGCATCAGGAAGGCACGGGCATCGGACTGGCGCTCGTGAAGCGGATCGTGGAGGTGCACGGCGGGCGCATCTGGGTCGAATCCGAAGGGGCGGGCAAGGGCAGCGCCTTTTTTTTCCGCTTACCCCGAGAAGGCAACCCCGCGCACGGTCTTTCCCCCCCGGACGGCAAGAGCGCTACCGCGCCCGTCCGAACGCGATAGCGCGCCGGTCTTTCCCGTTGTATTTGACGGGCGCAGTGGCGAAGTTCGGGCTTCGCATGTTCCGAAACGACGCCCGCGCGCCAGATGAGACTGACCTTTTGCGGAGCTGCCCGCACGGTGACCGGCTCGAAGCACCTCCTCGAACTCGAAAACGGCAAGAAGCTCCTGCTCGACTGCGGCCTCTATCAGGGGCGGCGCGCCGAGGCCGATCACCTCAACCGCCACTTCCCGTTCGATCCTGCGGAGATCGACGCCGTGCTTCTCTCGCACGCCCACATCGACCATTCGGGCCTGCTTCCGAAGCTGTGGAAAGAGGGCTTTCGCGGGCGCATCTTCGCCACGCACGCCACCGTCAGCCTGTGCGGCCTGATGCTGCTCGACAGCGCATACATCCAGGAGAAGGACGTCGCCTACGTCAACAAGATTCACCGGAAGCGGGGCAAGCCGCCCGTCGAGCCGCTCTATACGGTGGACGACGCCGAGGGCGTGCTCAATCAGTTCGTCGGCGTCTCGTACGGGCTGCCCTTCTCCCCGGTCGAGGGGGTGCGCGTGGTGTACCGGGACGCCGGGCACATCCTCGGCTCGGCGACGATGGCGCTCACCATCAGGGAACGGGGCAAGACCCTCCGGCTCGGCTTCACCGGCGACGTGGGCAACCCGGGACGGCCCATCCTCCGCGATCCGCAAAAGATGGACGACTGCGACTACCTCATCTCCGAGTCGACCTACGGCGGAAAGGTGCACGAGTCCGCCGGGAAGACGAAACAGCGCCTGGCGGAGGTCATCGGGCGCACGAGCCGGCGCGGGGGCAAGGTGATCATCCCCGCCTTCGCCGTCGGACGCACGCAGGAGATCGTCTACGACCTCGATCAGCTCTGGAACGAGCACCGCCTGCCCGCCATCCCCGTCTACGTGGACAGCCCCCTCGCCGTCAATGCCACGAGCGTGTATCTGGCCCACCCCGAGTGTTATAACCGCAAGCTCAGGGAATACCTGCTCTCCGATCCGAACCCCTTCGGCTTCTCCCGCCTGACGTACATCCGCGACGTCGAGCAGTCGAAGGCGCTCAACGGGCAACGGGTCCCCATGGTGATCATCTCGGCCTCGGGCATGTGCGAGGCCGGACGCATCCTCCATCACCTGAAAAACAACATCGGGGACCGCCGGAACACGGTGATGATCGTCGGCTATTGCGCCGAAAACACGTTGTGCAAACGCATCGTCGACCGGCAGCCGGTGGTTCGCATCTTCGGCGAGGAGCACGTTCTCCGCGCCGAGGTCGTGGTGATGCACAGCCTCTCCGCCCACGCCGACGAACCGGGGTTGCTTCACTTCATCGGCATGCTCGACCGCGAGCGGCTCCGCCGCATCTTCCTCGTCCACGGCGCGCCGGAGCGCCAGAACGCCTTCAAAGCCGCCCTCGAACGGCACGGATACCACAACATCTCCATCCCCGCCTTCAAAGATTCGGTCGTACTCTGAGGCGCGCGGCTTTGTGAAGATCGTGTCGGGAGCGGCTTTTGAGAAACCGCGTCCGACGGCGCTTCGTTCGGGGGATTCACACCTGTTTCATGGGAGATGCTCCCCAGACATCATTTCGGATGAGAATCGTTTCTTTGATCGTTGCCGGCCTGTTCCTGTTCGCCGGCTGCAGGGGCAATAATGAAACCGCTTCGGAAGAAGGGGCGCCCGGACAACTTTTCACCGCCGACGGCGACTATGCCGCCTCGCACATCCTGGTGGCCTATGCCGGGGCCATGCGGGCCGGCCCTGACGTGACGCGCACGAAGGAGGAGGCCCTTGCCAAGGCCGAGGAACTGGCCGCGCGGCTCAAGGCGGACCCTTCACAGTTTGAAGAACTCGCGCGCACGGAGTCCGACGGCCCGTCGGGGCCGCAGGGCGGAAGCCTCGGCACATGGACGAAGGGGCAGATGGCGCCGGCCTTCGATCAGGCCGTGGACAGCCTCGAGGTGGGCGCGATCACCGAGGCGCCGGTGGAGACCCCCTTCGGCTACCACATCATCCGCCGCGACCCCATGAAGGTCCCGTTCTACGGGGCGGAAGCCTTCCTCATCGGCTACAAGGGCTCGCCCCGCGTGCCGCCGACCGTGACGCGCGAACAACCCGAGGCCGACTCGCTCGCGCAGGCTCTGAAGGGGGAAGTCACGGCGGAGAACTTCGACGAGTATGCCGCAAAGTACAACGACTTCGGCGACGGCCCGATCTTTCTCGGCGGCGTGAAGGAAGGCGACCCCGCGCCTCCGGGACTGCTGGAGACGCTCAAAAAGCTCGACTACGGTGAGGTCGGCGGCCCGGTGGCCTTCGACGGCATCGGCTATGCCTTCGTGCGGCGGATCAAGCTCGAACAGCGCGCCGGGGCGCACATCCTGATCGCCTATCAGGGAGCCATGCGCGCCGCGCCCGAGATCACGCGGACGAAGGAAGAAGCGTACGCCCGCGCGAAAGAACTCATCGCGCAGCTTCAGGAGAACCCCGACCGGTTCGCCGTCTTCGCCGCACAGTACTCCGACGGCCCGAGCGGCCCCAACGGCGGCAACCTCGGCAAGTGGTTCAAGGGACAGATGGTCCCCGCCTTCGACGAGGCCATCGACTCGCTCGCGGTCGGAGAGATCACGAAGGAACCCGTGGAGACGCCCTTCGGCTATCACATCATCCGTCGGCTCGCCGTCGAGGAATGAGCCGCTCAAACGACGACCCGGACAGGCCTCCTCGCAACCTCATGGGACTCTCCGCATAGCCGGCCACGGCTCGTTCCCGCTTCTGCTTCAGGGTCGTCTCCCGGCGAATCCGGCGGCCGTCCGCGCCCGAACTACCCGCCAGACCCGGCGCACCCGGACCGAAGTCGCGGACGCCGGAAAAGGCAACGTCTTTTGTTTTATCTTACCCGGCGCCGGCAAACCCGCGCACGGCCTTCCGCCGCGAGCAGCGTGAGCTTGCCGTCTGCCGAAAGTCTGTATCCAACCCCGTTCTCGCCATGAAACCTGCCCCGCTTTTCTCCGCGTTCACGTTGTTGCTCGCCGCGTACGTCTTTGCCGCCCCGCCGGCGCGGGCGCAGACGCCGGATCCGCTCACGCAGGCCCTCGACCGGAAGGCACGGGCCGTCGAGCCGCAGGTGATCGCGTGGCGGCGCGACATCCACGCGCACCCGGAGCTTTCGAACCGCGAGTATCGCACGGCCGCGCTCGTGGCCGAGCACCTGCGGAGCCTGGGGCTGGAGGTGCGCACCGGGGTGGCCCACACCGGCGTCGTGGGCGTGCTCCGGGGCGGCAAGCCGGGGCCGGTGGTCGCGCTCCGGGCAGACATGGACGCGCTGCCCGTCACCGAGCGCGTGGACGTGCCCTTCGCCTCGACGGTGCGCACCGAGTACAACGGGCAGGAGGTGGGCGTGATGCACGCCTGCGGGCACGACACCCACACGGCCATCCTCATGGGCGTGGCGCAGGTGCTCGCCGACGTGAAAGACGACCTGCCCGGCACGGTGGTGTTCCTCTTTCAGCCCGCCGAAGAGGGCGCCCCCGCCGGTGAGGAGGGCGGCGCGGCGCTGATGCTTAAGGAAGGGGCCTTCGACGACCCGCGCCCGGAGGCGGCCTTCGGCCTCCACGTGGCGCCCGCCTGGGAAGCCGGGCAGATCGCCTACCGCCCCGGCGGGGAGATGGCGAGTTCGGACGGGCTGCACATCAAGGTGAAGGGGCGGCAGACGCACGGCGCGTATCCGTGGGGCGGCATCGACCCCATCGTCACCGCCGCGCAGATCGTGACGGCGCTTCAGACCATCCCGAGCCGGCAACTCGACGTCACCGTCGCCCCGGCCATCGTCACCGTCGGGAGCATCCACGGCGGCGTGCGCGGCAACATCATCCCGGACGAGGTGGAGATGACCGGCACGATCCGCGCCTTCGATACGGAGATGCAAAAGGACCTCCATCGCCGCATCCGGCGCACCGCCGAAAAGATCGCCGAGAGCGCGGGCGCGACCGCCGAGGTCAACATCCGCATCGGCTATCCCGTCACGTACAACGATCCCGACCTCGCCCGAGAGATGGACGCCACCCTCCGCCGCGTGGCCGGCGACGCGAACGTGCTCGAAGCGCCGCGTCAGATGGGAGCCGAGGACTTCTCGTACTATGCCCGCGAGGTGCCGGGGCTGTTCTTCTTCCTCGGCATCCGCGCCCCCGGCGCCCCCCTCGAAGAGTACGCCCCGAACCATTCGCCGCTCTTCAAGGTGGACGAGCGCGCGCTCGTCACGGGCGTGCGGGCGCTCTCGCACCTCGCCGTGGACTACATGCGCATGCATCCCTCGGCGGAGTGAGGGGCCTCCCGGCGTTCACGCGCGCGCAAGCTCGGCGGCGCAAGGCCCAGAAGCGGTGGGGGAATTCTAATGTGTTAGAAAAACACGAAGCGCTCCCCGGCGTCTTGTTGGGTGCTAACCGCCCCAAGACTGCCTGACCCATGCCCTACTCAGCCTTGAAGTTCGGCATCAATCCGCGCGATCGCATGCTCGGCCGCGCGGATCAGGGGGGTGACCCTGAGCGCACGGGCTCGACGAGTTCGGCGCGGAGAAGGCCCGGCAGCAGGCGCTCGCGGGCCTTCTCCGCCTGCGCGGTGTTCCAGTTCGACCCCTGGATCCCGAGAAATACACCCACGACCACGATCACGAAGTCGATCGCGATGGCGGTCCAGCTCTGCTCGCGGATGTTCTCAATGACGCGGCGAAGAATCATAGGCCTGTGAGAGGGAAGGAAAAGAGGTTGGAAAGCCGTCTAACGGTTGAGCTAAGCGGCGAACGACTAAGACCTCTGAAGGGAGCACGCAGGCATCCTTAGGTCGCGTTTAATCCGCCCTTGTGCGCACAATACTATTTCGTGTAAGGAATCGTCCGCCAAACCGTAGCGGTATTCCCGTGCCCCCACCGGTAAAATCATCGCCATCAATCGTTG
>JALSSK010000271.1 GCA_026984335.1 Rhodothermales bacterium | reverse complement strand
CGCAGGCAGGCGGCCCGCACGCAGGCACGCCACGTATCGGCGTTCGGGCTTGTACCGAAGACGTTCGAGGCCTGCGTCCCACAGGTCGGTGCGTCCGGGGAAAAGGCGCGCGAGCAGCCGCCGCCGCCGTTCCGGATCGCCGAGGCGTTCGAGCGATTTGAGCTTGGCGTCGTTCGGAAACACCGACACGATGATGCCTTCATCGGCGAGCACGAGGCGTCCCGGTCCCAGCGGTCCGGGCACGGACGGACGCCTCGCCGCCTTGTCGAACTTGACCTGGTCCGCCGGGCGGTGCGCCTTCGCGTGGAGGGTCACCGTCTCGCCCGCCACGTCGAGGTCGAACGCGAAGAGGGCATTCATGCCCGGTTTGTACCGGACGTACAGAGGCCGCGCGGCGTCTGCGGAGGGGGCGGCGCGCCGGATCGCCTCGGTGAAGGCTTCCGGGTCGAGGAGGATCGGCAGGCCGGGGAGGGCGGTGTCGCGGCGGGCGATGTCGAAGTCGTAGGGAGTGAGCACGTCGGTCGTCGGATGAGGTTCGGGAACGGGTCAGGCCTGGAGGGAGGTCGGCGTTGCGGGCGAGGGCCTGGGGCGCTTCTTCTGCGTCCATGCGCGTCGGCGGCGTTCGGCGAGCGCCGCCGTCTCCGGTGGGATCACGGCGACGCCCGGCTCATATCCGAGCGCCTTGAGGAGGTCGCCCGCGAGGGCTTCGAAGAGCGCGCGGGCGGGAGCATTCATCTGGGTGCGCCAGTCGCGGAGGCCCCGGGTGGGCGGCAGCCAGGCCGCCTTGGCCGAGAGGCCGGGGGCGCGCCGCGTCTTGCCGACGTGGAAGGTGAGCATGTCGGCCGAGAAGGGGAGGTCGAGGAAGGCCGCCACGTCGCGGAGCCTGGCCTCGGGGTCGGCCACGAGGTCTTCGTACCGGAGTTCATAATACCGGGTTGAGCCGAGCTCGAGGCCGTCGCGTCGTCCGGTCTCCACCATGCGTCGCCACCACAGCGCGCACGTCGCCACGGGGTCTTCGCGCCAGAGGGGGAGCTTGCCCGGCCCTTTGTCCTCGCGCGCCCATTCGAGCGTCGAGAGGGCCACGTCCCGCCCGTCGCGGATGATGTGGACGAAGCGCGCCCACGGGAAAAGGGCATGGAGAAACGGGAGGCGCCGCACGTAGTCGGGCGTCTTCTCACCGCCGAGGAGCTTGTCGTTTTTCGCGGCGAAGGCATCGTAGAGGGCGCAGACGAAGGCGCGATAGGCGCCGGCCCCGCGCGCCGCTTTCGCCACGGCTTCGTCCGAGAGGCCGAGGCGATAGAAGCGTTTATACGTTCGCACGCGCGCCACGAGGTCGTCCGTCAACGGGGGGTTGCGCTCGTCCGGGAGGAGGTGTTTGATGGCGCGCGGGATGAAATGCGTGTCGTTCGAGACGGCCAGCCACGGATGGGCGTCGAGCATGCGCTGGAGGAGCGTCGTGCCCGAGCGGGGGCATCCGACGACGAAGACGAACGGGTTGCGGTGCGGGGAAAGGTCAGAGGGCGAGCGCATGGTCGGTCGAAGGATGGGAGGGGACGAAAGCGGTGTTTTCGAGCGTGAAGAGGGCGGCATATCGACCGCCGAGGCGCATGAGTTCGGCGTGGGAGCCCTGTTCGCTGATGCGGCCGTTTTCGAGGAAAAGGATCAGGTCGGAGCGGGCGGCGTGCCGCAGGTTGTGCGTGATGAGGAACGTGGTGCGGCCTTTCGAGAGCCGTTCGAGCGCCTCGACGACGGCGCGTTCGGAGGCTTCGTCGAGGGCGGAGGTGGGCTCGTCGAGAATGAGGATGGGCGAGCGACGGACGGCGGCGCGGGCGACGGCGATGCGCTGGCGCTGGCCCGTCGAAAGGGTCACGCCGCGCTCCCCGACGGCGGTGTCGTAGCCGTTGGGGAGCCTCCGGATGAAGCCGTGTGCGTTGGCCAGCCGCGCGGCCTCCTCGATCTCGGCGTCGCTCGCGCCGGGCGCGCCATAGGCGATGTTGTCCCGGATGGTTCCGGCAAAGAGGACCGTATCCTGAAGGACGAGGCTGATCTGCGCCCGCAGCGAGCGGAGCGTGAAGTCCCGCACGTCGCGCCCGTCGATGCACACCCGGCCCTCGGTCGGGTCGTAGAGGCGGGGCAGCAGGCTCACGAGCGTCGACTTGCCGTTGCCCGAGGGCCCCACGAGGGCCACCTGTCGCCCCGGCTCGACGCTCAGGTCCACGCCCCGGAGGACCGGGTGGCCGGGCTCATAGGCGAAGCCGACGCGCTCGAAGCGCACCGCCCCCCGGAAGCTCGGGGCCGGCGCGGCGCCGGGGCGGTCGCACACGTCCGGGACCTCGTCGAAGAGGTCGAGGACGCGCTCGCCCGCCGCCGACGCCTTGGCGAGCCGGGCCGTGTATTTGGCGAAGTCCTGCATGGGCCGGAAGGTGGACTTGAGATAGGCGATGAAGACGAGCAGATCGCCCGGGGAGAGGCGGTCGTGCAGGATCAGATACGTTCCGTACCACAGGACGAGCGCCGTCGAGAGGCCGATCATCAGGCTGACCGTGCCCTGGAGACGCGCCGCCAGCCTGCGCGCGAGGACGCCCTCTTTGAGGCTCTTGCGGTTCTGGCTGGAGAACGATTGAGAGAAGGCGTCCTCGAGCGAGAGCGCCTGTACGAGCTTGATCGCCCCCATCGACTCGGCGGCGGTGGAGGCCATCGCGCCCTCACGCTTGCGCTGGTCGCGGGCCGCGCCCTGGATGCGCCGCCCGAGCCGCTTCGTCGGGAGCCAGTACAGCGGGAGCGTGGCGAGCGCCACGAGGGCCAGCGGCCCGTTCAGCGAGAGCATCAGGGTCGCCATGCTCACGAGGATGAGCACGCTCGCGAGCATGGGCATGAACGCCGTCACGGCGACCTCGCGGAGCATGCCGATGTCGCTGATGACGCGCACGATGAGGTCGCCGCTCCGGGCCTTGTCGTGGAAGGAGAGCGAGAGGCAGTGCAGGTGCCGGAAGAGCGCCCCGCGCACGTCGGTGAGGACGCGGTTGCCCACGAGCGCAAAGCCGACTTTGTTGTAGTACATCGCCACTGCCCGCAGCCCGATGACGGCGAGAAGCGCCACGGAGGCCAGCGTCAGGAGCACGACGGGGTCGCGCGAGGTGATCCACGGGAGCACGGTCTCTTTCGCGTGCTCCGGCATGATCACCCGGTCGAACACGAACTTGAGCGGCCAGGGCTCCAGCGTCTTGAAGGCGACCGACAGGAAGAGCGCCGCGAAGGAACCCGTCACGAGCGGACGATGCTTCCGCGTATACGGCCATAAAAACCGTAAAATGCGCAAAATGCCAGGCATCGATTGCTTGAGCGTCTGTGGTCGTCCCATCAGCCGGCCGCCTCCTTCGGAAGCTTTTTCGGGAGCGGAGCACGTCCGCAGATGGCAAGGATGCGTCGTGCTCCCGCCTCCCAGGTATACCGCCCGAGCACCCGCTCTCGGGCATGCCCGGCAAGCCGCCTGCGGGCGGCGGGATCACTTCGGAGCACGTAAAGGGAGGCCGCCAGCGCTGCCGCGTCGCCGGGAGGGCAGAGAAGCCCGTTCACCCCATCGTCAATCACCTCCGGAATCTGCCCGATCCGGCTGGCGACGACCGGGACGCCGGCGGCCATGTATTCGAAAAGCTTGAGGGGGGAGAAGTAAAAGTCGTCGAGGTTCGGGTACGGGGCCACGGCTACGTCCATGGCCGCGAGCAACGCGGGGACTGCCTCGTGCGCGACGGCCCCCGTGAAATGCGCCGCCTTGAGGAGGCCGCGGGCGGCCAGGGCCGCGAGCATCGCGCCGCGCTCCGGGCCTTCTCCGACGATGAGCAGCCGGGACTCGGGGTGCGCCCGGTAGAGCCGCGCAAACGCTTCGATGAGCGTAGTCAGCCCGTGCCACGGCTTGAGCGTGCCGACGAAGCCGACGGTGAACGACCCCGGCGGCGCGGGCCAGGCCGGTTCGAGGCCCGGACGGAAGCGCTCGGGGTTGACGCCGTTCGGGACGAGGTGGATGCGCCCGCGCGCGGCGGGAAACCCCCGGAGGTATTCGGCCACGTTTCGGGAGACGGCCAGCAGCGCCGAAGCCGCCCCGAAGACGCGCTGCGCCACGTGCTCCGCGCTGCGCCGGTCCGCCAGCCCCCGGTGTTTCGCCTGCTCCTCGATGAGCGGCGCGTTCACTTCGAGCAGGCCGGGGATGCCCGTGACGCGGGCGTGCGTCATCGCGGCATGACTCCACAACGAATATCGTTCGTAGACGGCGTCGAAAGGGCCGTCGCGTTCGAGAAGAGGGACGAGCACGCGATTCGTCGAGAGCGCCGCCTGTTCGCGGCGGGCGAGGTCGCCCCGGGGCAACGCCGGCAGGCGGCGCACGGGCACGTCGCGGAGGTCCGCCGGAGCGTTTCCGCCGAGGCGGGCGGCATAGAGGGTCAGGCGCACGCCTCGGCGGCGGAGGGCGCGGATCGTCTCTTGTGCGTGCGCCGAGCAGCCCTTCGTGCCGAAGACGGGCACGCCGGGATCGGCGCAGACGTAGGCCATACGCATCATGATGCCTCCGCAAGCCGGTGGAAAGGGAGCGCGTCGTCCGGAGCGGACCGGCGGACGAAGAGGTTGCGGAGCCGCGCCGCATTCCGGTGGACGTCGAACGAGGTCTCGATCAGGCGACGGGCCGCCGTGGCGAGGCGGACGCGAAGTTCGGCGTCGGAAAGCAGGCGGGCGAGGGCGTCGGCGAGAGCGGCGGGCGCGCGCCGGGGGACCTGCAGCCCCGTCTCGCCGTCGCGGAGCGCCTCGGGGATGCCCGTCACGTCCGTGGAGACGCACGGCGTGCCGAGGGCCATCGCTTCGAGGAGCACCGTCGGCAGGCCGTCGCGGTTGCCGTCGCTGCCGACCACGCACGGGGCGGCGAAGACGGCGGCCCGGCGGAGCCGCTCGATCACCTCGCGCTGCGGGCGCGGGCCGCTGAGGCACACGTGCGCGCCGAGGTCGAGCCGCTCGATCCGGGCCCGGAGGGCGGCTTCGAGGTCGCCTCCACCGATGATCCGGCAAGAAAAGGAGACGCCCCGATCCCTCAGGTGAGCGCAGGCCTCAAGGAGATCGGAGAACCCCTTTTTCTCAACCAGACGCCCCACGGCAAGGATTTCCGGTGGCCGCTCACCGGGGGCGGAAAAGGGGAAACGGTCGAGGTCGAGCCCGTTATAGATACGCGCCACACGTCGGGCATCGACCCCGTACCGTTCCCTTAGGAAGGCGAGGTTGAAATCGCTGACCGTGACCACGGCGGCGGCCTCCCGGAGCTTGCGCCGGAAGTCGGCCGGGTCCACGGATTCGTGGAAAATGTCTTTGGCGTGCGCCGTGAAGGAATACGGCAGATCCGCGAAGCGGGCGGCCATCCGCGCCACCGAAGTGGCCGACGAGGCGAAGTGGGCATGGAGGTGCGTGAGGCCGCGCAGGCGGGCGGCGCGGGCCAGATGCACCGCCGCGTGGACGTCGCGCGGCGCCTCGCCCCGGGCCGCTTCGAGCTTCGCCCACAGGCCGGGCAGCTCCGCACTCGCCGCTTCGAGCGATTGCCAGAAATCGGTCGCCTTCAGGCCGGAGCCGGGCAGGTACGTCACCGGCGCACGCACCCGGGCGAGCGCGTCCTGGAAATGAGTGTCCACGGGCGGGCGGAGCGCGAAGATCTCGAGGTCCCATCCCGCCGCTTCATGCGCGAGGATTTCGTTGACGATGAACGTCTCGGAATACCGGGGATACCGCTTGACGACGTATCCGATGCGGGGTGGTTTAGCAGGCGACATGGCGCAGTCTCGGCTGGGGGTGGGGAACGGGGGCGAAATGCGTGGGGAGGGCCTCGGCGAGGAGCGCGGGCAGGCGTTCGAGGCCGCGCATGTCGATGCGTGTGCGGGGAGGCGGATGAGGGGCCGAAGCCTGCCGGAGCCAGCCGAGAAGCCGCCCGGGTGTGGCTTGCGCGGGAAGCATGACGTCGAGCAGGCCCATGCGGCTGAGGCGTTCGGCGCGGATGAGTTGCTCTTTCCGGGGATGGAGGCGCGGCAGGATGAGCGCGGGCTTGCCGGTGGAAAGGAGTTCGCAGACCGTGTTGTATCCGCCCATCGACACGACGCGCCCGGCGCGGCGAAAGAGCGCGGTCGGCGCAGAGACGAAGCGGGTTACGTGGAGGTGCGGGGTGGTCTCGGCGAGGCGGTGAAGTCGCTCGCGGGCGCCGGCGGGCATGTACGGGCCGGTCACGATGAGGCCCGGCGTGTCGTGGGCCTGCGCGGCGTGGGCGAAGAGCGTGGCGAGGTGCGCCCCGTCCTGCCCCCCGCCGACGACGCACAGGTTGAACGGCTCGTCGCGCAGCGCGGGCGGGAGGTCGTTCGGCGGCGCGGCGTTCGCCTCGTCCCGCGCGGCGGCGTCGAGGTAGCCGGTGAAACGCATCCGGGCGCGGAACTCGCGCGGGAAGTCGTAAGCCTCGGCCAGATCGTAGACCGCCGGGTCTCCGTAGACCCACACGGCGTCGTATAGCTCGCGGACGGCCTCGAAGTTGGCGTGGGCGCGCCATTGCCGCCGCACGGTCTCCGGCGTGTCGAGCACGTCGCGGAGGCCGAGGATGATATGCGCGGGGGTGTCGAGGCGGAGGTAGTGGAGCGCCGGGTCGAGTTCGCCCATGGCCCCGCGCGGCACGTTGTCGACGATGAACACGTCGGGCTGAAACATTTCGAGCGCGGAGCGGATGATCTGTGCCCGGAGCGCGATCAGCTCCTGCACGTCGAAGCTGAAGCGGCGCGGGCGATAGAGGCCGTCGTCTTGCTTGAAGAGGGCCGGGAGCGTCAGCGTATCGACGCCGGGGGGAATGGACAGGGCCGTGGCCTCGCGCGCGCCGGTGATCATGAGGATGTCCGCCCGGAGCGTCTGCGCAAACGTCTGAGCAAGGAGCAGATTGCGCCGCATATGGCCCAGGCCGCACGTATCGTGGGAGTACAGGGCGATGCGTGGCTTGCGCGAAGGGTGGGGCGGACGGGAAGGTCGAACGCCTTCGCGCGGGATCGACCCGTTGACCGGCTCGGGATTGGTATCCGAAAGATGCATGCGACAATGGGGGCGGCTGTGAGAAGAGACAATGCGCGTCAGGCGGAGTCGGCGGGCGTCCTGTATCGTTTTTCCCTTACGAAAGGGATGCCAGTTTGTCGAAAACCTCGAAGAGGGCGTTGAAACGAACATTTGTCCTGTGGAGGAAGGCGCGGAAACGGGAGGCGGGGAGGGCGGTTGCGCAATTCGTGCACAGCGTGCATGCAGGGCGTGCGCAGGCCGTCCGACCCGAGCTTTCGGCGGCGAGAGGCCGGGACGCGCGGCGCGACAGGCTTTCGGGGAAACGGCGGAGGCGGCCCGGCGTACTGTCGATTCATGCTCCGGCGCGTCGTACCTTGGCGCGTCTTTCCTTCCAACCCGAGCACGTTCGATCATGACCGTACAGAAAGCCGTTCTCAGTGTCTTTGTCGTCGTTCTGTTGACCGCCTGCGGCGCCTCGGCGCAGCAGGAGGCCGCCCCCGCCGCCCGCCCCCACAACGTGATCCTTTTCATCTCCGACGGATGCGGCCCGGCGAGCTTCACGCTCGCGCGCACGTACCTCACCGACGTGCTCGGCGGGGAGGGGCTGGCCGTCGACGGGGTGCAGGTGGGCGCGGTGCGGACGCGCTCCGCCGACAGCCGCGTGACCGACTCCGCCGCCGGCGCGACGGCCTTCGCCTGCGGCATCAAGACGAACAACGGCGCGCTGGCCGTCGATCCGGACGGGAAGCCGCACACCACGGTGCTCGAAGCCGCCGAGGCGCGCGGCATGGCCACCGGCCTCGTCGTGACGAGCACCATCACGCACGCCACCCCCGCCGCCTTCGCCGCGCACGTCCCGAGCCGGGGCATGACCGCCGAGATCGCCACGCAGGAGATCGCGCAGGGCATCGAGGTGCTCTTCGGCGGCGGAACCATGGACTTCCTCCCCGCCGAGGCGGGCGGAAGCCGCACCGACGGACGCAACCTCTTCGACGAAGCCCGCCGCGCCGGCTATCAGATCGTCCGGTCCCGCGCCGAGTTCGACGCCGAGCTTCGCGCGCCGGTGCTCGGCCTCTTCGCGCCCGGCCACATGGCCTATGAGATCGACCGCGATCCGGCGCGCGAGCCGAGTCTCGCCGAGATGATGCGGAAAGCCATCGACCTGCTCAAAGACGACCCCGACGGCTTCTTCCTCATGGTCGAGGGCAGCCGCATCGACCACGCCGCGCACGGCAACGACGCCGCCGCCCACCTCCACGACATCCTCGCCTTCGACGAAGCCGTCGCCGCCGCGCTCGACTTCGCCCGCGCCGACGGGCAGACGCTCATCGTCTCGACTTCCGACCACGAGACGGGCGGCCTCACGCTCGGCCGAAACATCGACGGGATGGGCGTCTATGCGTGGCGCCCGGAAGCGCTGGAACCGATCAAACACTCGAACGGCGCGCTGTGGGAACGGCTCACGGCAGGCGGCGGCCTGGCGCAGACGTTGGAGGAAGAGACCGGCATCCGCCTCGCCGCACTCGCCGCGCCTCGCCGCGCCTCGCTCGTCGAAGCCTATGAGGACCGGGACGCCCACGCCTTCTTTCGCGCCTATAACGAGGTCGTCAGCCGAAAGGCGATCCTCGGCTGGACCACCTCCGGCCATACGGGCGTCGACGTGAACCTGTATGCCTTCGGGCCGGGGCGCGCGCGCTTCGTCGGCAATCACGACAACACCGAGATCGGACGCCTCCTTGCGGATCTGCTCGGCCTCGAGCTTTAACCTCGACGCCCGGCGAAATGCCGGTATGCGTTCCGAATGCCCGCCTCCGTGAGAAGGTCTTTCTTCGTGGAATGGCGACGGTCTTCGTGGAATGGCGACGGTCGCGCGAGCCTCTGACCGCGCATCGGATGCCCGCACATTTAAGGTTCTGAGCTATCGCCGATACGTGATATAGCCAAATGCCAGAACCAAACGTGCCATCAAGCCATGATTGCCATCGAAAAGATGCGCCGGCTGCGGGGATTGCCCGTCGCGCTGTTCCTCTGTGCCGGGATCGGCGGTCTGTTCTTCACGGAACGGATGACGGACGCCCGCGCTTCCATTGCTCTTCAGCAACGCGCTCTCGCGCAACTCGAGCACGTCGAGAACGCTTTTCTTCATGAGGATCCCACCCTTGCGGGGTTGCGCGTGCGGATGGTTTCCGCCCGGGCGCGCGCCGAACTCTCCGACGCCTATGGCGCGCTGGCCGTCGAGGGCCGGCGGCTCACGTGGCTGGTGTGGGGGGCCTACTTCTTCCTCGCGGCGGGCGCGATCGTCTTCGTGGGGACGCGCCTCCGGAGCGCCGTTCCGGACGAAGAGGCGATCGCCGGGGAACCGGAGCCGCCCGACCCGGTCGCCGACGCGGCCACGCGCGCAATCGCCGCCGAGAAGCTTTTCGAACACGGCAGCATCGGCGTGGCGGTGCTCGATCCCGAGGGGCGATTCGTGTATGCAAACGCGGCGCTTCAGCGCATGCTCGGCTACGTCGAGCGCGAGTTGCAGGCGCTCACGCTCGCGCGCATCTCGGCGGAGGAACCGCCCGCGCGGGAGACGCGCCTGCGCCGGGTGCGGCAGGCCACCGACGACGGGCGGAAGCCGGCGGAAGCGTTCGTTCGGCGGGACGGGAGCACGTGCTGGGCGCGCCTCAGCCTGACCGCGTTCAGCCGGGACGTCCGGTACTGCCTCGCCGTCTTCGAAGACGTGACGGCGCACGTCGAAGTCGAAGCCTTGCGCCGTGAGGCCGAAGCGGTGGAAGAGAGGAAGAAAGCTTTTCTGGCGGACGTTCAGCAGGAGGTGCGCCGCCCGCTGACGGCCATTCTGGACTATGCCTCCGCCCTCGAAGAAGCGCCGCCGCACAAACGCTTCGTCGAGGCCATCTCGGCGAACGGGCATCGGTTGCTCAGGACGGTCGATGCCTTGTGCGAACTCGGGCGGCTGGAGGAGAACCCGAAGCCGATGACCAGCGAGACCGTGGACGTGCGCTATGCCGTCACCGATGCGGTGGCGCAGCTTCAGGCGCCGGCCCACGAGAAAGGATTGCGCCTGGTGTATCAGGGGGTCCCCGAGCCCGTCCTCATCGAAGCCGACGCCGTCGGGATGCACCGCGTGGTGTATCATCTCCTCGAAAACGCGATCCGGAGGGCGGAGCGGGGATACGTGCACGTCCGGGTCGAAGCCGGAACGGAGGCCGTCCGCATCCACGTGCAGGATGCCGGGGGGCGGCTCACGGTCGTCCCGCGCGCGCCTGCCGAAGCGCCGCGGGCCGAAACGCCGCGGGCCGAAGCGCCGCGGGCCGAAGCGACGGGGGTGGGGATGACCATCGCCCGGCGCCTCGTCGAGCGGATGGGCGGCACGATCACCGTCGAGCGGGACGCCCCGCACGGGCGGCATTGCACCGTCGCCTTCCCGCGCCCGCACACCGGGACGATGCGCCGCGTGCCGACCATGGCGCTGGCGGCGTGAGGCGGACGTCCGTTTAAGATAAAATTTTGTATCCTTGGGGCGAGACGACGTTGTCCCATACGCCTGGAGGATACGATGAGTAAGCCGCCTTCCGAGTCGCTGGGGATGCAGCGGCAATTCCAGATCTATCTCGCGGGTCTTCAGCGGCAGACGCCCGAGCGGCCCCTCGCCTTCGAGGCGATGGAGCGTGCGGCGGAAGCGCAGATGAAGCCCGAAGCCTTCGCGTACGTGGCCGGAGGCGCGGGCTCGGAGGACACGATGACCGCCAACCGGGAAGCGTTCCGGCGGTGGCGGATCGTGCCCCGCATGATGCGCGACGTCGCCCGCCGCGAGCTGAGCGTCGAGCTTTTCGGCCAACGGCTCCCTGCGCCGATCCTCTTCGCCCCCATCGGCGTGCTCGGCATCGTGCATGAGGACGCCGAGGAGGCGGTGGCGCGCGCCGCCCGCTCGCTCGGCCTGCCGCAGATCCTGAGCACCGTCTCGTCGAAGCCGATGGAAAGCGTGGCGGAAGCCCTCGGCGAGACGCCCCGCTGGTTCCAGCTTTACTGGGGGCGGGACCGCGACTTCACGGCAAGTCTCCTTCGACGCGCCGAGGCCGCCGGGTTCTCCGCCCTCGTCGTCACGCTCGACACGAAGCTCCTCGCCTGGCGCGAGCGCGACCTTCAGGGCGCCTACCTGCCGTTCCTCTTCGGCGACGGCCTCGCCAACTATTTCTCCGACCCCGTCTTTCGCGCCGCCCTCCCCGCGCCGCCCGAAGAGGACCCCTTTGCCGCCATCCGGCGTTTCTCCGAGACGTTTTCCGATCCCTCCCTCACGTGGCTCGACCTCGCCTTCCTCCGCGAGCACACGCGCCTGCCCATCCTCGTCAAGGGCATCCTCCACCCGGACGACGCCCGGCAGGCCCTCGACCACGGCGTCGACGGGATCATCGTCTCGAACCACGGCGGACGGCAGGTCGATGGCGCGCTCGGGGCGCTCGAGGCGCTCGCGCCGGTCGCCGAGGCCGTTCGGGACCGCGTGCCGGTGCTCTTCGACAGCGGCATCCGGCGCGGCGCGGACGTCTTCAAGGCCCTTGCCCTCGGCGCCAAGGCCGTGCTCCTGGGCCGCCCGTACGTCTACGGCCTCGCCCTCGGCGGCGAAGCGGGCGTGCGCGACGTGGCGCTCAACCTCATGGCCGACTTCGACCTCACGCTCGCCCTCTCCGGCTGCGCCTCCACCGACGACGTCTGCCGCGACCTCCTCGTCCGCGACGGCGATTTATAAGGGAGGCCCGCTATGCCGGACAAGAACGTGGTCATCACGGGCGCTTCGACGGGCATCGGGAAGGCGTGCGCGCGCCACCTCGACGCGCGCGGCTTCGCGGTTTTCGCCACCGTGCGCCGCGCGGAGGATGCAAGGGCGCTCGAAGCCGAAGCCTCCCCGCGCCTGCGCACGCTCTTCCTCGACGTGACCGACGCGGCGTCCATCGCGGCGGCGGCGGAAACGGTGGCCGAGGCCGTGGGCGAAGCGGGCGTGCACGGGCTCGTGAACAACGCGGGCATCGCCCTGGCCGGGCCGCTCGAAGCGATGCCGCTCGATGCGTTCCGGCGGCAGCTCGAGGTCAACGTGACGGGGCCGCTCGCCGTCACGCAGGCGTTCTTGCCTCTTTTGCGGAAGGCGCGCGGGCGCATCGTGAACATGGGCTCCATCGGCGGGATC
>JALSSK010000270.1 GCA_026984335.1 Rhodothermales bacterium | reverse complement strand
GCGGCAAGCAGAAAAAGGACCGGGTCAAGATCGAGATCCTCGACGAGACGGGCGCCGTCATCCGGACGATCAAGGGGCCGGCGAAGCCCGGCGTCAACCGCGCCGTATGGGATCTGACGCAGAAGGGCGTGCGCCTCAACTTCGGCTTCCGGGGTCCGGAGCCGCCCCGCCGCGACGCGCCCGAGCCGCCCGGCATGCCCGTGCTCCCCGGCACGTACACCGCCCGCATCACCCACGCCGGCCATGCCGACTCGACGACGGTGACCGTGAAGATGGACCCGCGCGTCGCGTACCGGCTGGAGGACCTCATGGCCCGGCGCGCGCTCATGCAACGGTGGGAGGAGGCCGCCCGCGTGGCCGGGAAGGCGCTCGAGCGTATGCGCAAGGCCAGAGAGCAGATCGAGACCACCGGCAAGCTCCTCGCCGAGCGGGACGACGACGCGGCGAAGGCGCTGAAGAAACAGGGCAAGGCGCTCCGGGATTCGCTCAAGACCCTGAACGAGCGCTTCACCGGCAAGCAGGTGCAGGGCATCCGCCGCGATCCCTCGACGGTGATGGCGCGGCTGTTCAACGCCCGCTCGTACCTCACCGGCTTCGACGCGCCCGGCCCCAGCGAGCGCATCGCCCTCGAACAGGCCGAAGCCGCCCTCCGCGACGCCCTCGCCGAGGTCAACCGCTTCTTCGCCGAGGACTGGGCCGCCTACCGGCAGGCCGTGGAGGCCGCCGAGGTCACGCTCGTCGCGCCGTACGAACCGCTCCGGCTCGGCGAGAACTGAGTTGCCCTGTCCCCCAAAGCCGAGGCCCGGCGAGCGCACAGCCGTTCGCCGGGCCTTTTTCTTCGCTGAGGCCCCAAAAGAGACGCGCTTCGGGACCGGACGGAGCGGCGGAAATCTGCCGCGCCGCTTCCCAGAAACCCTTTGCTTGTCTGGCGTTTGATGCCTAATATTTGCCCGCGCGTCACCCAAACCCCACGGAGGTAATCTTATGCGTAAGGCGCTATCCTTTTCCCGGACGACAGGCTGGTTGTGCGCCCTCCTGATCGTCTTCGCCGCCATCCCCGCCACCCGCGCCCAGACTTACGACGAAGCGCTTTACAGCGCCCTCGATTACCGCAACCTCGGTCCGTATCGCGGCGGGCGAAGCGCCGCCGTCACCGGCGTGCCGGGCCGGCCGTCCACATACTATTTCGGCGGCGCGGGCGGCGGTGTGTGGAAGACCACCGACGGCGGGCAAACCTGGAAGAACATCTCGGACGGTTTCTTCGGGGGCTCCATCGGCGCGGTGGCCGTCAGCGAATGGGACCCGAACGTGATCTACGTCGGCGGCGGAGAAGTGACCGTGCGCGGCAACGTCTCGCACGGCTACGGCATGTGGAAATCCGAGGACGCCGGCAAGACATGGCGACACATCGGGCTCGACGACTCTCGGCGCATTCCCCGCATCCGCATCCATCCCCGCAACCCCGACCTCGTCTACGCCGCCGTGCTCGGCCACCTCTTCGGTCCGAACGAGGAACGCGGCGTCTACCGCTCGAAAGACGGCGGCGCGACGTGGGAGAAGGTCCTTTTCGTCAGCGATGAAGTCGGCGCGGCGGACCTCGTGATGGACCCGACGAACCCGCGCATCCTCTATGCCTCGACGTGGCGCATCCGGCGGACGCCCTACAGCCTGGAGAGCGGCGGCGAAGGCTCCGGCCTGTGGAAATCGACCGACGGCGGCGATACGTGGGAAGAGGTCACCGGAAAGGACAACGGCCTGCCGCGCGGCCTGCTCGGCATCATCGGCGTGACGATCTCGCCGGCCAACCCGGATCGCGTGTGGGCCATCGTAGAGGCGCAGGACGGCGGCGTCTTCCGCTCCGACGACGGCGGCGAGACGTGGACGAAGATCAACGACGAGCGCAAGCTCCGGCAACGGGCGTGGTACTATTCGCGCATCTATGCCGACCCGAAGAACGAGGACCGGCTCTACGCCCTCAACGTCCGCTTCTGGCGCTCGAAGGACGGCGGCAAGACGTACGAGAGCATCTCCACGCCCCACGGCGACCACCATGACCTGTGGATCAACCCCGACGACCCCGACCACATGATCATCGGCGACGACGGCGGCGCGCAGGTCACCTCGGACGGCGGCGAGAGCTGGACCACGTATTACAACCAGCCCACGGCGCAGTTCTACCGCGTCACCACGGACAACCACTTCCCGTACCGCGTCCTCGGCGCGCAACAGGACAACTCGACCGTCCGCATCCTCCACACCTCGAACGGGCGGAGTGAGCGCGACTGGGAGCCTTCGGCGGGCGGCGAAAGCGGCTGGCTGGCCCCCAAACCCGACGACCCCGACATCGTCTTCGGCGGCTCCTACGGCGGTTTTCTACAGCGCATCAACCATCGCACCGGCGAGGTCCGCGCCGTCAACGTGTGGCCGGACAACCCCATGGGGCACGGCGCCGAGGGCATGAAGTACCGCTTCCAGTGGAACTACCCCATCCTCTACTCGAAGCATAACCCCGACGTGCTCTATACCGCCGGCAACCACCTCTTCCGCACAACGAACGAGGGGCAGTCGTGGGAGATGATCAGCCCCGACCTGACGCGGGCGGACTCGGCGAAGCTCGGCCCTTCCGGCGGTCCCATCACGAAGGACAACACCGGCGTCGAATACTAC
>JALSSK010000269.1 GCA_026984335.1 Rhodothermales bacterium | reverse complement strand
CGCGCCGTCAGACGGGTTGGCCCGGCCGTCGAAGCCCCGGCGGGCGGGTCGGCCGCGCCTCGGTCCCCCATCCACACGACGCCGGAATAGCCGAGGCTTACCGCGAGCAGGCCGGCGAGCGCGAGGCCGAGGCGCCGGCGCGTGCGGGCCGCCGGGCGCGCCGGTCGGGCGATGACGTCGGGCCCGGCGGTATTGCGGTCGGTCGGCGGGGAGGCGATCCGTGCGGCGGGCGTGCGGGGCAGGCCTCTCCGGTACGTCTCGGGGTCCCGGAGGAAAGCGGCGAGCTCCTCTGCGCCCTCCGCATAGCCGTATGCACGGCAGAGGGCCTCGAGGTCGTCGAGGAGCGCGGCGGTGTCGGCATACCGCTCTTCGGGCTTTTTAGCGAGGAGCCTGCGGCAGAGCGCGCGCACGCCGTCGGGGAGGTGAGGCCCTTCGAGGAAAGGGATGGGGTCGTGGTGGAGGACGGCGTCGAAGAGGGCGCTTGCGTCCGGGCCGGAGAAGGCGGGCCGCCCGGCGAGCAGTTCGAAGAACGTCGCGCCGAGGGAGAAGAGGTCGGAGGCCCGGCAAGGGGTCGCGCCGAGCACCTGTTCGGGGGCCAGGTAGGCGAGCGTGCCGCGCACCTCCTCGGGGGGCGCCTCGTCGTCGGGGGCGGAGAGCGAGGCCATGCCGAAGTCGGCAAGCTTGACGCGGCCCTCGTGCGAGACGAGGATGTTGGCGGGCTTGATGTCTCGGTGGAGCACGCCCGTGTCGTGCGCGGCGCGGAGGCCCTGCGCGGCCTCGTGGAGCACGTAGACCGCCAGGGCTACCGGCAGCGGTCCGCCGGCGCTCAACTCCGAGAGGTTGAGCCCGTCGACGAACTCGGCTGCGAGGTAGGCCACGCCCCCGTCGCGTCCGTATTCGTAGATCGCCACCACGTTGGGATGCCGCACCCGGGCCAGGAGCCGCGCCTCGTCTTCGAAACGCCGGACCAGCTCCTCATCCTGCCCATGAGGCGGGCGCAACACTTTCAGCAACACGAACCGGCCCTGCGCGCGCTGATAGCCCTTGTAGACGATCGTGGTGGCGCTCTGAGCCAGTTCCGCAAAAGGTTGGATGCCGTTTATCGGTCCGGCGATTCCCATTCTTTCAGCTTGTAGTGAAGCCAGCGCCGCGACACCCCGAGCACGCGCGCCGTCTCGGAGATGTTGCCTTCGTGGGCCTTCAACGTTTGAAGCACGGCGCGTTGTTCGATTTCCTTGAGCGTCAGGCCCGGCTCGAACGGGTCGGCGGCGATCGGCTCGGGCAGGCGGAGGTCCTCCCGCCGAATGAACGTTCCCCGGGCTAGTACGACGGCGCGCTCGATCGTGTTTTCGAGCTCGCGCACATTGCCGGGCCAGGCGTACGACTGAAGCAACTCCAGCGCTTCCGGCGCGAAGCCCTTGATGTAGTCGCGTTTGCCGCGCGCATACTTGTCGAGGAAGTGATGGGCGAGCAGGGGGATGTCGTTTCGGCGGAGCCGGAGGGGCGGCATCGTGATGGTGAGCGTGTTGAGCCGGTAATACAGATCTTCGCGGAAGTCTCCCGATTCGATGAGTTCCTTGAGCGATTTGTTCGTTGCCGAGAGCACGCGCACGTCCACGCGCCGGATCTGCGTGTCGCCCACGCGCTTGATCTCGCCGGACTGCAGCACGCGCAGGAGCACCGTTTGCATGCGGGGGCTGAGGTCGCCCACCTCGTCGAGGAAGATGGTGCCGCCGTCGGCGACCTCGAAGAGGCCGCGCTTGTCCGAGACGGCGCCGGTGAATGCCCCGCGTTTGTGGCCGAAGAGTTCGCTTTCGAGGAGGTCGTCGGGGAGCGATCCGCAGAAGACGGCCACGAACGGCTTGTTTTTGCGCTCGCCGTTGTAGTGGATGGCGCGGGCGGCGAGCTCCTTCCCGGTGCCGCTCTCGCCTTCGATGAGCACGGTGGCGTCGGTGTCGAGCACGCGCGTGATGGTCTCGAAGACCTCGCGCATGGGGCGGCTCTGCCCGATGATCTCGTCGAAGCCGTGGAGGCGTTGCACTTCGCTGCGCAGGCGGCGGTTCTCCTCGCGGAGGGTCTGGTAGAGCCGGGCGTTTTCGAGCGCGATGGCGGCCTGGTTGGCGAAGGCGTGGAGGAACGGCAGGCTCGCCCGCGTGAAGCGCCCGCGCTTGGTCAGGCTGTCGAGGTAGATCGCGCCGATCTGCCGGTTCTTGATGCGCAACGGCACGCACGCGATCGACTGGATCTGTTGCACGACGATGCTCTCGGTCTCTCGGTACCGCTCATCCTTCAGCGCTTCGAAGACGAGGATCGGCTCGCCGGTGTGGAGCACCTCGTGCACGACGCTCGTCGAGATGCGGACGAGCGCGCCGAGTTGCTCCTCGGTCACGTTGCGGCTGCTTTTGACCTCGAAGCCCTCCGGGCGATCCCGCGCCGTCAGGAGCACGAAGCCGCGTTCGGCCTCGAGCGTCTCCATGGCTATCGCCAGCACCTTCTCCAGCAGAACGTCCGGATCCTGGATCGTGTTGATCGTCAGGCCGATCTCGGAGAGGGCCTCGAAGGTGGTCTGCGAGGCGTCGTGGGTAGGCTCGGATGCGTTCATACGTGATCGGGGTTTGACCTCGGGCGTCGGGGCGGTTTCGTTTACGGAATGATGAAGCCGACCTCTTTCGAGCCGCTCCGGTTGCCGAACTCGTCCACGATGGAGACGGTCCAGAGGTAGGAGCCGGGCGCGAGCGGGGCGGCGACCTGCACCGAGGTGCTCTCAGGCGGGAGGCCGGTCATCAGCCGCTCGCGGACCTGCACGTTGGCCTCCTGCCGGATGATCTCTACGCGGAACGTGAACGGATAAGGCAGCCGCACCCGCTCCCACGTCAGCACCGGCGTCGGGTCGCTGAGCACGGCGAGTCCCTGCGGGTCCACGGCGACGGGCGTCTCTTCGATGACGCGCACGAGCGTCCAGGGATCGGTCATGTGTTCGAAGCCCGCGCGGTCGCGCAGGCGCAGGCGAAAGGGGCGGCCCATGAGCGCCTGCAAAGCGCCGGTCGGGAAGTTCGCCTCCGGGATGCTCTGCGTGAAGCGGCCCGGCTCGCCGCCGCTCTGCAACGTCGTCGAAAAGCCGAGCTCCGGGATCTCCAGGAAGACTTCTTCGACGTCGGCGACCCCGTCGGGGTCGGTGATCTGTGCGGAGACCTCCAGCCGGAACAGGTCCAGCGGCGGCGGCCACCACCGGCTGATGTGGACCGTGGCCGTGGTCAGGTCCACGACCGACGGCAGCCCGTCGAGCCGAAGCGTGGTCTCGACCGGAGGCCCGAGCGGCACGGCCACCGTGTCGGTCGTGACGGCAAAGCCCTCCTTCAGGGCCTGCACGACGTACGTATCGACCGGAATCCGCCGGAAAGCGAACCGCCCCTGTGCGTTGGTCAGCGCCACGAACGGGCCGGGCGTCAGGCGCACCTCCACCCCGTCGAGGTTCCGGTACGGCGCGTAGAAGCTCGTGACTTGCCCGTTCAGCGTGCCCACCTCCTCGAAGTTCTCCGACATCGGGTCGAGCGGATTGCCGTGTCCCGCGTCTTCGAGGCAACCCGTCGCGAAGACGAGGCCGACCACGACGGTTCCGGCCAAGGCGAGGCATCGACTCATCGCGCTGCGGGACGATATCATCAGGGTTGACGGGTCGCTTTGGTGGTGGTGGACACGGGCCGCTTGCGCCGCCTGCGGAGGCCGCCCCCTTCCTAATGTACGCAGCCGCGGCTTCATGCACACCCGGCGTATGAAAGGCGCCCCTCGCCCATGCCCGGCGCTCGCGTCCTTCTCCATACGTCGAGGCACGGAGAGGGTTCAGAGCACGAGGATGCTTCGCACGCGCGCGCCCCGGACGTCGAGGTCGCTGTCGATGGTGCGCCGGAACCGCTTGCGGCCCTCGGGAGCCACTTCGTCCACTACGATCATCATGGTAGAAATGCGGCGGTTGTCGGCGTCGAAGAGCGAGACCTGAATCTGAGCGTGATGGACGGGTTCGGGCGTCGGGTTGTAGAGCGTGCCGCTGAGCACGCGCGCGCCGCCGGGCAGGCGTTTGTACGTGAACGCTTCGATCTGCACGTTCGGCGCATGCGTCTCCGTGTCCGCGGGGTTGCATGCGGTCAGGGTCAGGATCAGGAGGCTGAGCAGCGTCATTCGCATGGCCACGCTTCCGGGGTCTGCTTCAACTCGTCTCTTCCGTGGGTTGCCGGCGCGCCGTCGTCGTTTCCCGGGGACGGCCTCCGCTCCGGGGAAACCGCCGCCGCTCAGGCGAGGTCGGCCAGGTTGGCGCGCAGCCGCTGGAGTTCGGCCCGGGCGTCTTCGGCCTTTCGCCGCTCCTTCTCGACCACCTCGGCGGGCGCTTTCGTGACGAACTGCTCGTTCTGGAGCTTTCGCTCGACGCTCGTGAGGAACCGCTCCTTCTGCGCGATCTCCTTTTCGAGGCGGGCGCGTTCCACGTCGAGGTCGATCATGCCGGCAAGCGGGACGAAGACCTCGTGCCGGCCCACCACCACCGAGGCGCTGGCCTTCGGTTTGTCGAAGCCGTGGCCCACCGTCAGTTCGGCGACGCGCGCGAGCCGGTGAAAATAGTGAGGATGCGCGCGGAGGGCGGCTTCGAGCGCGTCGGCGTCGGCGACGTTCACCGTGGCGGCAATCGTCTTGCCGGGCGCGACGCCGTAGCGGCTCTTCACGTTGCGGATGCCGGAGACCATCTCCTGGATCACGGCAAAGACTTCGGCGTCGGCGTCGGCCCTCTCCTCCGGGTTCGACGCGGGCCAGGCCGAGACGATGCACGCCTCCCGCTCCGCGCGCGGGCGCAGTTTCCACCACAGCTCTTCGGTGATGAAGGGCATGAACGGGTGGAGGAGCTGCAGCATCTTCTCGTACAGTTCCACCGCCAGCGCGATCTTGTCCTCGTCCATCGCCTCGCCGAACGGCGGCTTGATGAGCTCGAGGTACCAGTCGCAATAATCGCCCCAGAAGAGCGTGTAAATCTTCGTCAGCGCCTCATTGAGCCGGTAACGGTTGAGGTCGTCCTCGATGTCGGCAATGGTCCGGTTGAGGCGCGTGAGCATCCACCGTTCGACGAGCTCGAGTTCGTCGAACGAGCGGCGGCGTCGGTAGTCCTTCGCGGGGCGGCCGTCGGCGTCGGTCTCCATGAACCGGCCGAAGACGTTAAAGGCGTTCCAGATCTTGTTTGCGAAATTGCGCCCCATCTCGAACTTCGAGGGGTCGAGCTTGATGTCCTGCCCCTGCGCGCACAGGATCGTCAGCGAGAAGCGGACCGCGTCGGCGCCGTACTGCTCGATCATCTCGAGCGGGTCGATGCCGTTGCCGAGGCTCTTCGACATCCACCGGCCGTATTTGTCCTTGATCATCCCCGTGATGAAGACGTCGCGGTACGGGACCTCGCCCATGAAATAGAGGCCCGCCATGATCATGCGGGCGATCCAGAAGAAGAGGATGTCGTAACCCGAGACGAGCACGTGGCCGGGGTAGAAATAGGCGAGGTCGCGGCGGACGGTTTCGCTGTCTTCGGGCCACCCGAGCGTGGCGAAGGGCCACAGCCACGACGAGAACCACGTGTCGAGCACGTCTTCATCCTGAATCATGCCCGGCTCCGGCTGCTCGACCGACACCACGAAGTCGCGGCTCTCGTCGATCTCGCCGTGCTCGTCGAGGTAATACCAGACGGGGATGCGGTGGCCCCACCAGAGCTGCCGCGAGATCGTCCAGTCGCGGATGTTTTCGAGCCAGCGGAAGTATTCGTTCTCCCACCGCCTCGGGTAAAAGGTGACCTTCCCGCTCCGGACGGCTTCGAGGGCGGGCTCGGCCAGCGGCTTCATCCGGACGAACCACTGCCGCGAAAGCAAGGGCTCGATGACGGCCTTCGAGCGATGCGAGATCGGGACGGACACCGTGTACGGCTCCACCTTCTCGAGCAGCCCCGCCGCTTCGAGGTCGGCCACGATCTTCTCGCGCGCTTCGAAGCGGTCCATCCCCGCGTACGGCCCGCCGTTCTCGTTGATGGTGGCGTCCGGGTTCATGATGTTGATGACTTCGAGGCCGTGGCGTCGGCCGATCTCGAAGTCGTTCTTGTCGTGCGCCGGGGTGATCTTGAGCGCCCCCGCGCCGAAGTCCTTCCTGACGTACGGGTCGGCGATGACGGGAATCTCGCGCCCGAGCAGCGGCAGCACGACCTTCTTCCCGATGAGCCGGCGGTAGCGCTCGTCCTCCGGGTGCACGGCCACGGCGGTGTCGCCGAGCATGGTCTCGGGACGCGTGGTGGCGATGGTGAGGAAGCCGCTTCCGTCGGCGAGGGGATAGCGGACGTACCACAGATGCCCCTCGCGCTCGACGTTGTCCACCTCTTCGTCGGAGAGGGCGGTCTGATCTTTCGGGCACCAGTTGACGAGGTAATGCCCGCGATAGATGAGGCCGTCCTCGTAGAGTTTGACGAAGACGTGCTGGACGGCGCGCGCGTAGCCCTCGTCCATCGTGAAGCGCTCGCGGCGCCAGTCGCACGAGTCGCCGAGGCGGCGTTTTTGCCGGAGGATGATGTCGCCGTATTCCTCGACCCATTCCCACACCCGCGCGATGAAGCGCTCGCGTCCGAGGTCGTAGCGGGTCTTGCCCTCCTCTTTCTTGAGCGTCCGCTCGACGACGTTCTGCGTGGCGATGCCCGCGTGGTCCTTGCCCGGCATCCAGAGGGCCTCATAGCCCTGCATGCGGCGCAGGCGGGTGAGCGCGTCCTGGATGGTGTCCTGGAGGGCGTGGCCCATGTGCAGCCGGCCGGTCACGTTCGGCGGCGGCATCATGATCACGTGCGGCGGCTTGTCGGGGTTGACCTCGGCGTGGAAGAAGCCGTTCGCCTCCCAGTACGGATACCACTTCGCTTCGATGACGTGGGGGTCGTACGTGGTGCGCTTTTCGGCTTCGGCGGGCGTGCTCGTATCGGTAGACATAGGGTCGCTCGGAGTCCTTGGATGCATACGGGCGCGGCGACCGTGCCCGAACAATCTTATAGACCACCGAAAACCCGGTCACGGCAAACAGGGTTCCACGCTCGCGGCGACGCTCCGGGGAGATATTGTCAAATGTTGTGGATGAGGAGGTCTGGCGTATCCTGATTCCGGTTAGTTAAGCAGCTTCTTTTGCACCTCCTCCCCATCCTCGAAACGGATGCCGTGGAGCACCTTCAGCACGAAGACCGGGCCGGCGAGCTTGCGCCAGTGCTTCTGAGCTTCCCGCCCCGGTTTGTAGACCATCGAGAGTGTGGCCTCCCGTGAGCCACAGCCCTTCGTCTGCCGGGCGCGTTGCCTGACCGTCGCAAAAGTCGATTCGATCGGATTCGTCGCACGAAGATGCTTCCAGTGAAGCGCCGGGAAGTCGTAGAACGTCGGCAGTACCTCCGGGTCCTTGCGCAGAGACACACACGCTCGATCTGCTTGCCCGCCACCGAGACGCCCGCCAATTCTCGCACCAGCGCTTCCGCTTCGCTGAAGGGCATTGCCTGACCCGGCAGGCAACTCCGTTCCATCAGCAGGGAGTTCATCCGGTACGGGGGCTCGGTGCGAGCGAGCACATGGGTCTCGGGGCATTCAAGCCAACCGAGCGTCGTCTTGACTTTTTTGATTGCGGCTCCCGGGCAGCTTGCCCATCTGTCGCTGGGAAACTTCCTGGCCGAGGCGCATCCAGGTCTCGACGAAGGTCTTCTCAGTTAGTCATAAGCGCTCGTATGGTCCTTCCGGCTCCAGGCTTCGATTTCACGGCGGATGTGTTCTTGCAGGTCGGAGGTCATGGTCGGGCTCGGTTGGTTGGAAAACGGACCTGCCTTTAAGATAACAGAATCACCCTTTTGTGCATTCTGTCATGCGCCCAATCGGGGGATCCCGCGGCAAGCGGCGGGGCGCCTAAGGGTTCACGCAGGGGGCCATGAGCAAGACCCTGCGCAATGAGTCGGCGCCTGGGCGCCGACCGTCGAACTGGTCGGCTGGCGATGGGAGGGGCCGTAGTGGATCGTCGGGCGGTGAAGGACGCACATACGGCCTCACGTTCATCGAGGCGTGGCGTAGCGATACGCCCCTGGGTAGTCGAAAGGCCGCTGCCGGGCTTTTTGTCGAAATGTTGTCTACGATCCCAAAAATTAAGCCGTCAGGTCGTTGTGACCTGACGGCTTTCGTGCCCAGGACTGGAGTCGAACCAGCACGCCCTTTCGGGCACCGCCCCCTCAAGACGGCGCGTCTACCTATTCCGCCACCTGGGCCTGTTTCGGAGCCATTGTAGAAAGAGAATCGCGGATTTGTTTCCCGAAAGGAAACGCTTGATTCAAAATCTAAAATCGCCCCTTCCACTTCCGTGATCCCGCCAGGATTCGAACCTGGGACCCTCTGATTAAAAGTCAGATGCTCTGCCAGCTGAGCTACGGGATCGTCGAGCGCGCGGCCCGAAAATACAGAGCGCCAAAGTTACAGCGCCCCTGCGCCCGGCGCAAGGTGAGCGGCCCGCCCCTCCGGTGAAGTATTTATGAGAACGCACGCGGGGAAAACAGGTTCGGGGGGCGTCGTCAGGCCGGCGGCGTTCGGCGCGGCGTCTTCGGCCAGAGCTCGCGCATGGGCCGACGCATGACGAGCCGGCCCTCCATGAGCGAGCAGTCATAGTTGATGAAGCCGTTGACGAGGTAGATCTCCTCGGGCGTGCAATCATAGATCAACTTGCACTCGCGGTCGCCCCGGCGATAGTCGTGCGTGAGGATGAGGGCGACGAGGCCGTTGCGGGCCGAGCCGACGAAGAGGTCCACCTCCTCCCCATCGCTGCCGAGGGTGTCGGGGAGGTAGCCGTAGTCGATGGGGTAGCGGATGTCGGGGAAGCGGGGGTGCGCCGAGCCGTAGGGCCGATCGAGGGTATAGCCGTTGCGGGCGATGAGAGCTTCCCAGCCGTCCCAGTCGAAGCGGTCGGCGATTCGGCGGAGGAAGGAAGGCGAAACGTGCATGGAGCGCGAGGCGGTTCAGGGGGCGGCGTCGTGGGGGAGAAATTGCAGGCGGTTTGCGAAAATAAGGGTCCTCCTCGTTACGTGATAGAGCGTTCCGAGCCTGACGCGAAGGGGGGAGAAGAAGAACTGTTAAGACTGTGTGTTAGAAGAGGCGATCAAAGGAAAATAAAGTGCGCCACACCCCGGAAAAAGCGCTTGCGTTTGACATGGGGAATGCCTAGAATGATCCAAGCGAACGCATGATAGGAAGATGTAAGGTGCACGTCTCGGGTAGGATTCATGCTTCGATTTTACGTGTGCGCCGATGCCTTCGCGATAGATGATTTGCCACCTGAAAGAGCGAGTTGCCGTCGATGCGCCGATTCCCCTCTTGCATTGAACTCGCCGCGCCCGTAGTCCCCGGGGCGTCCGGAGTCAAATCATACCATAGATTGCTACCATCCAAGAAATATCCGGTTGCTCCGGCAGCTGATATTATATATGCAGTCGCATTCCCTGTGGAGGTATCCGCTGGTCCGGGGGGATCTCAGAGGGAGTGATTCATGGCTTATGTATGACGGCATCCGATTTCTTAATCGAGCGATTGGAAATTGGGTGGCCTCGTCGTGTCGCGCGTTCCGGCGCGCGTGCTTTTCGCCACAGAAGAGATCGCGGACGTGATCGGTCGGCGGCGCGAGGGGTCGAAAGACGTCGTACCGTTGTAGCACCCATTTAAAAAACCCTTTACTCAAAACAAGCATCTGGGAGGTTTCTATGAAACGATTTAGTACTGTGCTGGCTTGTCTGTGTATGGCAGGCATGTTTTTCAGCACCACTGCGCTGGCGCAACGAGTCGTCCACATGCGCGGTGACATCTCGGCTCCGCTGCGCACGATGATTGGCCAGACCAATCACATGCAGCGCGGCGTGGCGCCGTACGCCATCCCGAACAAGTTCATGCGGTCCGACCGGGGCAACGGCGCCGGCCGTCAGGAGCGCACGCGCGGCGTGCAGGACTTCTACGGCACGGAAGGCACCAACGGCGTCAACGTCAGCTTCGAAGGCGCGCAGGATGCGGACAACGCCGCGCTGCTCGGCTTCGCTATCGTGCCGCCGGACACCAACGGCGACGTTGGTATGGACAACTACTTCCAGTGGATCAACCTCGTCGCCGAGATCTTTGCCAAAGACGGCACCTCGCTCTCGGGGCCGTTTGCGGGCAGTGACTTCTGGATCGGCTTCGGCGGCCTCTGCGAGACCACCAACAGCGGCGACCCGATCGTGCTGTACGACGAAAGCGTCGATCGCTGGTTCATCACACAGTTCGCCATCGCCTCGACCTTCTCGCAGTGCTTCGCCGTCTCGACGACGAGCGATCCCCTGGGGTCGTATGCACGGTATGAGTTGGACTTTGGCAGCGACCTGCCCGACTATCCGAAGTTCGGCATCTGGCCGACCTCGGGCAGCGGCACGGATTCTTACGTGATGACGGCCCGCATCTTCGCCGGCGGCTTCTCGTTCACCGGCATCGACGCGTGCGCCCTGGATCGCCAGGCCATGCTCGCCGGCGCATCCACGGCCACGGCGGTCTGCTTCGACTTGACGAACAACGACGGCTATCTGCCCGCCGACGCCGATGACGTGCCCCCGGCCGACGCGCCCGCGCTGCTCATGGGTTCCCCCGGCACGACCGGCGGCGCAGACGTGCTGGAGATCTTCGAACTCGATCCGGACTTCGACAACGGCGGCGCCGGCGCCACGCTGTCGCTGGCCGCGACGGTTCCGGTCGACCCGTTCGACCACACGATCTTCTCCGTCCCGCAGCCCTCGCCGGGAGAAACGCTTGACGTGCTCGAGTTCACGCTGATGAACCGGGTGCAGTGGCGCGACGTGACCGGCTCGCCGACGCTGTTGGCCAACCACACCGTCGACGTGGGCAGCAACCGCGCCGGCATCCGCTGGTACGAGCTGCGCGACAGCGGCGGATGGGGCGTGCACCAGCAGGGCACCTATGCGCCGGCCGACGGCGAACACCGCTGGATGGGCTCCATCGCCATGGACGGCGCGGGCAACATCGCCCTGGGCTTCTCGGAGTCCTCGAACTCGCAGATGCCCTCGATCTACTACACCGGTCAGACGGCGGATCAGAGCGGCACCGGCATCATGAACGTGGCCGAGACGCTCATCCACGCCGGCACCGGCGTGCAGACGGCCTCCTCGAGCCGCTGGGGCGACTACAGCGCCATGAACATCGACCCGGTCGATGATTCGTTCTGGTACACCCAGGAGTACTATGCCTCCACGGGCAGCTTCGACTTCCACACCCGCATCGCCAACTTCACGCTCGATGCTGGCGCAGGCGGCGGAACGCCCGTCGTGGACATCACGGCGCCGGCCGACGGATCCGTCTTCGCCACCGGCGACCTGATCCACTTCGAGGGCACGGCGACCGATGCGGAAGACGGCGACCTGACGGCCAGCCTGGACTGGACCTCCAGCATCGACGGGACCATCGGCAGCGGCGGCATGTTCGACGTCGTGCTGAGCGACGGTGTACACACCATCACGGCCTCGGCGACGGACTCCGACAGCAACACCGGCACCGACCAGATCACCATCACGGTCGGCGAAGTGCTTTTGGACTGCAACGCCTTCACCGAGGTGACGATGGTCGATGGCTTCGCGTTCGAATGGTGCTGGAACGGCGACAAGATCGACGGCGCGGTGGGTCCCGGCGGCGCCGACGGCGTTACCCAGCCCCCGCTCGTCTGTGACACCGACGGCGCGCTGGACGTCGAACTGACCGGTTCGGCCGTGAACATCTACCCCGTGACCTCCTCGACGGGCGCGGTCTGCCGCAACCCGGCCGGTGGCGGCGGCACGTTCACGCAGCTGGAGGCGGTCAACGAAGAGCCCGACGGTTGCACCTCGTTCTCGGATTCGTTCACCTACGACGGTGAGCGGACCGGCAACCTGACCTACGGCGGGGACTGGACGAGCTATTGCTTCGGCGTGCCGCTGGCTTCGGGCACGTGGAGCGGCACGTTCGACGCCTCGGGCCTGTCGGGACCGGTGGCAACGCCGTTGCCGGCCATGGGCGCCGTGGCGATGAAAGCCGCCAAAGCCGAGACGGGCAAACTCGCGGCCGCCGTGGGCGAAGCCGGCGTGCCGGTCGAGTTCACGCTGGAGCAGAACTACCCGAACCCGTTCAACCCGACCACGCAGATCGCCTTCGCGCTCCCCGAAGGAGCCGACGTGACGCTGAAGGTCTACAACGTGCTCGGTCAGGAAGTGGCCACGC
>JALSSK010000268.1 GCA_026984335.1 Rhodothermales bacterium | reverse complement strand
AAGGAGACGGCAACGGGGCTTTTGTCCACTCGCTTCGGGAAGGGGCCCTCTATGATTTGTTCGAGGAATACCCGGTGGCTGCGCGTCTCTGCGTTCGGGTCTGGGAGCTGTGGGTGGAGGCGTGCAAAGAGCTGATGCTCCGCCTGGCCGATGACTGGGAAGAACTCAGCCGGCACTTTGGGGAAGGCCGCTCCTTCGGTAAGGTGACGCATCTCCTGGCGGGTCTGTCCGATCCGCACGAAGGGGGGCGCACGGTGGTTATTGTGACCTTCGACGACGTGACGAAGGTGGTGTACAAACCTCGGCCGCTGGGGATGGAACGGTACTTTGGCAACCTGCAACGCTGGGTCAATGCCAACGGAGGATTGCTGCCGCTGCGCCCGCTCCGGTTGCTCACCCGTGAGGATTACGGTTGGGTGGAATACGTCGCTCCCGCACCGTGTCCGGACGAGGATGCCGTTCACCGATACTTTCGGCGTTGCGGGATGTTGCTGGCGCTCCTCTATGTGACCGGCGGCACGGATTTCCACCGGGAAAATCTCATTGCTTGCGGAGAGCATCCGATGCTTCTCGACATGGAAGTGCTGCTCCGGCATCGGCGTCCGTTCGCCATGGACACGGCTACCGGCGACCCGCTCGCGTGTGGGCGGCGACGTATGGAGGATTCCGTGTTCTGGACGGAATTGTTGCCGTTCTATCATTTCGGAAACGGGGGAACGGCCGCCATGGTTGGAGCGCTGGGTGAGGCGTCGGATGACCCGTCGGATGACCCCGGTCATCGGCCGAACCTGCCGCGCCTCGGAGAGCATCTCGTCGCTTCCGGCGCATGGACGGAGGCGGTCGTGGAAGGCTTTCGCCACACGTACCGCCTGTTGCTTGATCGTCGCGCGGTGTTGTTGAAACGAGAGAGCCCCTTTCTGAGCGTTCGCGGTTGTGTCGGGCGTTTCCTCTTTCGAAATACCGCGCTGTACACCAAGATCCTGAGGCTCGGGTGCAAACCACGCTACCTGCGCGACGGGATCGAGCGTTCCATCCTGATCGATTCGCTGAGCCGGGTGATGGCGCATCTGGAGGAACGGCCTTCGCATTGGCCGGTGCTTGCCGTCGAACGGCAGGCGCTCGAACAGCTGGACGTTCCGATCCTGACAACCCGGGCTGACAGCCGGGATCTCTATTTGCCCGGTAGAGAGGAGGTGAAAGACTTCTTCTCCTGCACGGCTCTGGAAGCCGTAGAGGCCCGTCTGGAGGGACTGTGCGAAGAAGACCTGGCATTCCAGACGCGGATCATTCGTGACTGCATGTACGGGCAACGGGGCAAGGGGCTGACGCCTCCCTATCCTTACGAGAGGGGAAATGAGCGTGAACCGGCAGCCGTGGCGTTCTCGCCCGCTCTTGCCCTCGAAGAAGCCATGACGCTCGGGGATCGGGTGCTGGCCGAAGCGCATGCGGGGCCGGAGGGCTCGCTTCTATGGTATGGACTCGACTATCAACCTGCGGCCCGGCGGTATCGGGTAGGAATGCTCGGCGGCAACCTGTTCTTCGGATTGGGAGGCGTGACGCTCTTCCTCGCAGCCCTGGCGCGCCTTTCAGGGGAAGATCGGTTCTACGAGGGCGCGCGTCGAACCTTGCTCACTTTGCATGCTCACGCCGAAGCCTTTGAGCAAGCCGTAGGCGTCAGCCGTGGCCTGGAAGCTGCCGCTCGCAGCCTGGGGTCTTTGCTCTATAGCTACACGCTGGCATCCTGTTTCCTGAACGATCTTTCACTCCGGGAACGGGCGATGAGCCTGGCGGCGTTGCTCGACGAACGGGTGTTTCGGAAGGCGCCCGCGCCGGGGATCATCGGAGGCAGGGCAGGGATGTTGCTCAGCCTGTTGGCTCTGTACGATGCGAGCGGTCAGGCCTGGGTACTGGCGCGCGCTCGTGAGGTCGGGTGTCACCTGACCCGGCGACGAGATAGATGGGGAGGGCCCTTGCAAGGTAGGCGGCACGCCGGCTTTGCCCAGGGGACGTCAGGCATCGCGTATGCGCTCCTCCGGTTGTATGAACGCACGGAAGAGGAGCCGTTCCTTGACGCAGCCCGCTCCGTTCTCACCCATGAAATGCAAACGCATCCTGTGGATGGCTCCGTGGACGGTTCCTGGGGCTATGGGCTGGCGGGTCACCTCGCGACCCGCATGCAAGTGCGGGCGGCGCTCGGCGAGACGGATCACGACGAGGCGTTGGAAACGATGTTGTCCCTTCTCGGGCAATGCCGGCGTGAAGGATGGGATACGCTCGCCACGGGCGTCTTCGGACGGCTCGATGTCTTGATCGTCGCAGCCGAGAAAGAGCGGCGACAAGGGTTGCTGCAACGCGCCCATGCCATAGCGGCCGAGGCGATGGACGCCGCCCGCATGAGGGGGGAATATCGGACCGGCTGGAAAGGCAACGTCCCTGTGGGATTGCTCAACGGGTTGGCGGGCATCGGTTACGAGCTGCTCCGTTTGATTGATCCTTGGACCTACCCCAGCCTGCTTGTACTCGCTCCTCCGTCCAATGGCTAAGGGGGCTACCCACCAACCTTCTTCTTAAGACCGGTGTGATCCCCGGTCGTGAGGAACGGGGCCCCGAAGCGCGACTCTATCCGGAGCTTTTCATTAGAGACGCGCCTCTATCAGGTGGGTTGAAAACGCTTAAAACGGCAACGAAAACGCAGATATCAGCCGTGGCACAGGCTTTGTTCATGAGAAAGGTAGTCATTGAAGCCGGGGCGTCGGCGGGCCTTATGGTCGAACCGTCCCCACGTTAAACCATCAAACATGTCGGAGGAATTCCCATGAGCGAGAAGGAAAAAAACAAAGCGACGGAAGCGGAAGAGGTTCAGCAGGACACCGAACTCAGCGACGAAGAGCTGGAGCAGGCCGCCGGCGGCACGTGGAAGCCCAGCGGACCCATCACGACCGAACCCATCGGTACGGGACCCATCACCACGGGACCGGGACCTTACTATCCCGATCCGCCCACGACCATGCCTGTGGCCGAATGAGGAGCGCCCGCTCCAGGGCCCCCGGCGATTCGAGATCCGGCCCGCTGTGCTTCGGCAAGCAAGGTTGTCCGATCAATCCCGCGCATGGGAAAGGGTAGAAATAGTTTTTCGCGGGAAGAGGGGGACGGTCGATTCCGAATCGATGAAGAGGCCCCGGTTTCGGGGACGGAAAACCGGGCGGCGCCCGGCGCCGGCTCCCAACCCATGGCCGAGGTAGAGGAGTGGAACCACGGCCATATGATCGAAGAGGGCCCCGGCTATCTCGGCCGGGGCCCTCTCGTTCCGTCTGAGGCATCTCGGGGAAAAGCGTGTGGGCCGTGCCTGCCCCTTACCGGCCCGGGCGGTACTCCTTCGGCACCTCGTCCGCCACGCGCTCGAAGGCATAGTACCCGTAGAGCGTCACGCCGTACGGATCGACGATGTCGCCTTTGTAATCCACCGTGACGGGGCCTTTTTCCAGGCTGATCCAAGAGGTCTGATAGCCCGGCTTCCGACCGAGACCGCCTTTCTTCGCCCATTCGAGGTACGAGGGGTCCTCCTTCTCGCCCATGAAAATGATCTCGACCATGCCCTCGAAGTCGAGGATCTTCTCGGACGGGATCTCGCCGGGTTTGAGGAGCGTGGCGGGGTCGAGGGGATAGCGTTCGTTCCCGCGGAGCGCGCCGCCGCCGAGCCGGCTGTTGTTCGCCGTGGGGGCCGCCGTGGGACGGCTGTACACCTTGAAACCCTGCCGCTCCGTGCGACCGGCGAGGAGCGCCAGCATAAAGTGCCGGAACGACCCGATGAACGCCCGCCGCCGGTTGGCTTCCCAGAAGGCCGCCTCCTCCGGCGACGACGGTTCGAGTTCTTCGTAGAGCGGCTCTCCGTCGTACCGGGTGCGCGACGGCTCGGCGACGAAGTCTTTCAGAAAATACCGGATGCGATAACCGAGCGCGCGGTTCTCGATGATGAGCGGTTCGCTCGCCCGCGCCTCGAAGTGGCCGAACTTGTCCACGAAGTCGAGCACCTCGGGATTGGTGATCTTGGTCTTCTCCGCATTGGGCGTCTCGCCGATGAACAGACGCGTGAACTTCTCCAGCCGCTTCTTCCAGTTCTTGTCGCCTTTGGCCTCAACGGTGATCTCTCCGACTTCGAGGACGGTCTCCTCGAGCTTGAAGTCGTACGGGTAGACGCGGGCTTCGCGGAGGTTGAGGTCGCGAGCTTGCGGCTCGAAGCCGAGCATGGAAACGTACAGTCGGTGCGCGCCGAGCGGGACGGGCGAGAGACGGTACCGCCCGTCCTTGTCGGTGGTAGTGCCGATCATGGAGACGGCGATGAAGACGTGTGCGCCGGGCAGGGGCTCCCCCGTCTGTGCATCGACGACGGTGCCGGTGATCGTGGCGGCGGGGGTCTGTGCCGTGGCAAGGGCGGGACCGAGGACGAGGAGCGTGGTGAGCGCGAGGGCGCGGAAAGAAACCTTCATGGCAGGCGGATTATGCGGGAGGAGCGGTTCGGGGGAACGGGACCGGGACGGACACAAGTTTTGAGCCGCCAACGCGACACCCCTTCGTTTGACCCCGAACGGGATGGTTACGGGAGAGAAAGGGTACTTCCGCCGCCGGGTCTCGTTCCTTATGCCGCCGAGTGTCCAGCCGAATGAACGGTCGCTCACGCAAAACACTGGCGACAGCGGAAGACCGGGGCGATGTGGGCCTGGCGCCCGGCGACCCGGCCGGGGCGAGGAACGGGCCGGGTATGTTTCGGTTAGATCCGGTGCCGCGGGGCGTTTCCGTTGCGTCGCGCGACCCGGCCGACATGGGCCTGCCTTCTCTGCTGCGTGCCCCTCGCGTGGCTGAATCCAGGCCGGAGACTCCCCGTAAAGATCGCCTTCGCTCTCCATCGTCCTCCTTTGCCCATGTCCGATTCCCCTCGATTCGACGAAGCCGCCATCGCAGAGATTTTTCGTCAGGCCGCCGAAGCCCAGACCGAGGCGCGAAACCGTGCCCGCGTCGCCGACGGGTTGACGCTGGATGAACTCCTGGAGATCGGGAAGGAAGCGGGCCTCTCGCCCGAGTTCATTCTTCAGGCGGCCTCTCGTGTGGGCGCCGAGGTCGAGGCCGGTCAGCGTCCGACGTTCATGGGCCTTCCCATCGGCGTCGAGCGTCAGATCGAGCTGCCCGGTCCGATGTCCGACGAAGAATGGGAGCGCCTGGTGGTGGACCTGCGGAGCACCTTCCGCGCGAAAGGCAAGGTGCGGCGTTCGGGCAATCTCCGGGAGTGGTACAACGGCAACCTTCACGCGCTCGTGGAGCCGACCGAGAAGGGCTACCGACTGCGCATGGGCACGCTCAAGGGCAGCGCCCGGGAGATGATGAGCGCCGGAGTCGGGGCCATCCTCTTCTCCCTGCTCGGCGCCGTGTTGTTGTTTGCCATGGGCGATCTCGAGACGAAGAAGATGGTTGCGTTGCTCGTGTTCGCTGCGGTAGGCGGCGGCATAATCGGTAGTTCTCTGCTCAACCTGCGCGCGTGGGCGGCGGAGCGGGAACGGCAGATGGACGGGGTGGCCCGGCGAACGCTGGCGCGCATGCAGGAGGCACGGCAACCCTCGGCGGCGTCGCCGACGCTCACCGGCACGAGAGAACCCCTCATCGAAATCGACGAACCTGCCGATCCCGAGGCCGCCACCGTTCGACGGATGCGTGACCGTTCCTGATCCTCTCCGGGAACGAGAGGCTCACACGGCGCGCCGGATGGCTTCCACGGTGGATGGGTCTTCGAGGCTCGACACGTCGCCGGGGTCGCGGCCGAGGTAGGCGGCCCGGATGACGCGGCGCATGACCTTGGCGTTGCGCGTCTTCGGGAGCGCCGTCGTGAAGAGGATCGCGCGGGGCTTGAGCGGCTTGCCGAGTTCGGCGGTGATGACGGCGGTGAGTTCCTCGCGGAGCGCGTCGCTCGGCGCGTAGCCGGGCTTGAGCACGACGAACGCCGCCACCTCCTCGCCCTTGACGGGATGCGGCACACCGATGGCCGCGCTCTCGGCGACGGCTTCATGCGCGTTGAGAAGCGCCTCCACCTCGGCCGGGCCGAGCCGCTTGCCCGCCACCTTGATCGTGTCGTCGCTCCGGCCCAGGATGTACCACAGATCATCCTCGTCGATGGCGGCGAAATCGCCGTGGACCCACACGTTCTCGAAGCGGCTCCAGTACGTTTCGAGGTAACGCCGGCGGTCGTTCCAGAAGCCGCGCGTCATGCCGATCCACGGCTGGCGGATGACGAGCTCGCCGACGGCGCCGCGCACGGACTCCCCGCGCTCGTCCACCACGTCGGCGGCCATGCCCGGGACGGGGCCGGAGAAGGCGCACGGCTTGAGCGGCCTGAAGAAATTCCCGCACAGGATGCCCCCGGAAATCTCGGTGCCGCCGGAATAGTTGAGGATCGGCTTTTCGCCGCCGAGAACGTTCTCGAAGCACCACATCCACGACTCGGGGTCCCACGGGCTGCCCGTCGAGCCGACGGCGCGGAGGCCGGAGAGGTCGTGCTTCTCGATGGGCGCCGTGCCGTGCGGTTTGAGCGCGCGGATGAGCACGGGCGAGAGGCCGAGGTGCGTCACGCCGTGATCCTCGACGATCTGCCACACGCGATCGACGTCGGGATAATCCGGCGCGCCGTCGAAAAAGACCATCGTCGCGCCGAGGGCGAGCGTGCCGAAGACGAGCCACGGTCCCATCATCCAGCCCATGTCGGTCATCCACCACATCACGTCGCTCGGCTTGAGGTCCATGGCGTGGTACATGTCCTGCGCGCCCTTGACGGGGAAGCCGCAGTGGGTGTGCACCGCCCCTTTGGGCCGCCCGGTGGTGCCGCTCGTATAGATGATCATGAGCACGTCCTCGGCGGCGGTGCGCTCGGTCTCGGCCTCGTCCGCGTGATCCTCGACGAAAGCGTCCCAGTCGAGGTCGCGGCCTTCGGTCCACGGCGTCTCTTCGAGCCCGGCATACCGGTGGACGATGACGTGCTCGACCGTCGGGACGGAGGCGAGGGCCTCGTCGGCGGTGGCTTTCATCGGGATGGCGCGCCCGCGCCGACGGTAACCGTCGGCGGTGAAGAGGGCCCTGGCGCCCGCGTCGTTGAGGCGCGTGGCGACGGCGCTCGGACCGTACCCGCTGAAGAGCGGCAGGATGACGCCGCCGATCTTCACGACCGCGAGGAAAGCAATGGCCAGTTCGGGCGTCATCGGCATGTACAGCCCGACGGCGTCGCCCTTGCCGAGGCCGAGCCACCGGAGGGCGTTGGCGCACCGGCACACCTCCCGGTGAAGCTCGCCGTAGGTGTACGTCCGCACCGAACCGTCCTCGCCCTCCCATCGGAGCGCCATGCGATCGCGCGCCTCGGTCTCCTGCCACTTGTCGAGGCAATTGTGGATGATGTTCATCTCCCCGCCGACGCACCACTTCGGGAAAGCGACGCCCTCGGAGAGATCCATCACCGTCTCGTACGGCGTGTAAAACCGAATGTCGAGGTCTTCGAGCGCCGCATCCCAGAACCACGCCACGTCCTCCACGGACCGCCGCATCAGCTCGTCATACGTAGCGATGCCGTGCTTGTCCATGAAGCACTTCAGGTTGCTCTCCGCGATCCATTGCGGATGGGGTTGCCATACGATTTTCTGTCCGAAGGGGAACGTGTCGGGGCTTTCGGTCGGCATGGGACGGAGCGGGTTTGATGAGCGAAGGAGGCAATGCCGGAAAGATAATCGTTTGACCCGAACGAGGGAACGGCCCCCCCTTATTCCGGGGCGTCGAGGATGCGGACGCGCCGGCCTTCGACCCTGACCCGCCCCTCGGCGAAGAACCGAAGCGCTTCGGGATAGATCCGGTGCTCCACTTCGAGCACGCGGGCGGCGAGCGCCTCCGGGGTGTCGTCGTCGCGCACGGGGACGGGCTCCTGCGCCACGATGGGGCCGGTGTCGTACGCCTCGTCGACGAGGTGCACCGTCGCGCCGGTCCACTTGACGCCGTATGCGAGCACGGCGCGATGGACCCGCATGCCGTACATCCCCTTGCCGCCGAAGGCCGGCAGAAGCGCCGGATGCACGTTGAGCATCCGCCCGTGGAAGGCGCGCACCACCGGCGCCGGGACGAGCTTCAGATACCCGGCGAGCGCGATGAAGGTGACGCCGCGCCGTTCGAGCGTCGCCAGGAGTTCGGCGACGTATGCTCCCTCATCGGCGAAGGCGCGGGGTGTGAGGATGGCCGTGGGGATGCCGCGCCGCCGCGCCCGCTCGAGCACACCCGCCTCCGGGCGGTCGCTCAGACACAGCGCCACCTCGAGCGGGAGCGCGCCCCGCGCGACGGCCTCGACGATGGCTTCGAAATTACTGCCGCCCCCCGAGGCGAAAACGGCGAGACGGATCCGGTCGGTTCTGGCGTTGGACATGGGTTCGGCACCGCGCATCACGGGTGATTCGATGGCGCATGTTAGCATTCACCGGGGAGAGGATTGGGAAAAAGCACGTGAAGAGTGCCGGGCGCAGCGCAATGTGAAGAAAAGGTTAAGGAGGTTATGTCTGCGCCCTCCCCGTGTTTCTCTTCAAACCCCTGATAGCGTTTTGAGGATGTCGACCGGCGCTCTCGGGGGATTTCTTCACGCAAGGACCCTCAGAAGTATGATGAGCGCCTGGAACATGACCGTCGAATTTGTCCATTTCTCAGGGGATTGGGAAGAAGAACACCGGCAGGCAGTGGCCGAAGCCACGGCGATCTTCGAACGAAAAAAGAGCGGGGTGATCCTGCCGCCGGGGTGGAAGCCCTGGGTCTGTATCTGCCGCCAGGTGAACAGCATACCGTATTACAGTGCCTCCCGGGCAGGGATGCCGGAGATCATCATTGCGAGCACCGTCGATGAGTTGACGGAGAAGATCGTGTCGGCGCCGTGAACCGGAGCGCCGGGGCGCATCACCCCGGCGGGCGGGCTCGCGCGTCGGGGGCGACGACGGGTTCGAGGAGCGAGAGCGCGGCGGTTTCCGCCTCGACGCTCAGGCGCGCGCGCACGCCGACGGGCAGGGTGTTTTTGACGGGGAAATGGCCGTACACGAGTCCCCGCGCCACGGGGTAAGGGGCGTCGTGGAAGTAGTCATGGAAGACGGCGTCGAGCGAGAGGGACGGGCGTCCGGGGGGAGGTTCGCACGCGGTGAAGCCGCCGAGGACGAGCCCGCCGAGGCCGTCGAGGTGACCGGAGAGCCGGAGGTGCGCGAGCATCCCGTCGATGCGGTAGGGCGCCTCCCCCACTTCTTCGAGAAAGAGGATCGCGCCCCGGAGCGAGGGGAGGAAGGGGGCGCCGACGAGCCGGGTGAGCACGGCGAGGTTGCCGCCGATGAGCGGGCCTTCCGCCGCGCCGGGCCGCACGGGATGAAGCGTTTCTCCGGAGGGCCCGAGGAGCGGCGACGGCGCCGCCCCGCGCGCCAGTTCCAGGAACAGCCGCTCGCTCGCCGCGTCGAGATCGGCCCATTCGACGGCGGCCATCGGGCCGGAGAGGCCGGGCCACCCCGCCTTCGCGAGGAACGCAAGGTGGAGCGCCGTCACGTCGCTGTATCCGACGAGGAGCTTGGGATGCCGCCGAGCCGCCTCATAGTCGAGGCGCGGGAGGAGCCGGAGGGCGCCGTAGCCGCCCCGCACGCAGACGAGCGCCTTCACGTCGGAGCGCCGGAGGAAGGCGTTGAGGTCGTCCGCCCGTTCTTCATCCGTGCCGGCGAGGTAGCCGCGCCGCTTCCACGCCGCGCGACCGACCTCGACGCGAAAGCCGAGCGCTTCGAGGCGCGCGAGGCCCGCGCGCAGCCGCGCGACGTCCGAAGCAGGGCTGCCCGGCGCGACGACGGCGAGGGTGTCCCCGGGAAAGAGCGGGGCGGGTTTGCGGAGTTTCATGGGTGCGGGCGTCAGGCGGCCTCGGGAGCTTCGTAAAGGGAGAACGAGCGGGCTTTGATGATCAGAAACAGTTCGACGCCCGGGGCGAGGCCGAGTTCGTCGATGGCGGCGGACGTGACTTCCACGACGAGGGGCGGAGCATGTTCGGATATCCGCGCCGAGAGGAGGCGCCAGAAGCCGATGTCCCGGATGTGATCCACGCGCGCCGGAAGGATGTTGCGTGCCGAGAGGCCGGTCGGTCGCGCGGCGGAGAGCGTGATGTCGGAGGCGGGCACGCTCAGCATCAGACGGCTGCCCGGGCGTTGGCGGGAGCGGGGCGCGACGATCAGCGGGTCCGTCTCATGCGCGCCGAGCCGCACGAGGCTCGTCTCCCCCGACGTCTCGACGAGCACGCCCGGCAGGATGTTCTCGAACCCTTCGTTCTCGGCGATGGGGAACACCTCGGAGCGCGTCAGCACCGAACGCGGCTCGCCCCGCGCGATGATCGCCCCGTCGCGGAGCACGATCAGGTCGTCGCAGAGGGCCTGCACCTCGATGGGGTTGTGGGAGATGAGGAGCATGGGCACGTCGAACTGTTCGCGCACGCGGTCGAGGAACGGGAGCACGCGGCGACGGATGCCCGCGTCGAGGGAGGCGAGGGGTTCGTCGAGCAGGAGCAGGCGCGGGCCGGAGCAGAGCGCGCGCCCGAGGGCCACCCGCTGCCGCTCGCCGCCCGAGAGCGTGGCGGGGTCGCGCTCGAGCAGCGGCCCGATGCCGAGCACCTCGACCACGTTGTGAAGGGTGCCTTCGGCGTCTACCGCATTCCGCATCGCCCGCCTCATCCCCGAGCGAAGGTTGCCCAGGACGGTCTTGTGGGGAAAGAGGAGGCTGTCCTGCGGCAGATACCCGACCCCGCGCGCCTCCGGCGGGACGAAGCGCCTGCCCGGCGTGTCGAGCCACACGTCGTCCCCGAAGCGGATCCGTCCCGTGGCCCGTCGGCGCAGCCCCGCGATGGTCTCCAGGAGCGACGTCTTGCCCGAACCCGACACGCCGAAGACCCCCGTAACCCGATGCGTGGTCTCGAAGCCGACGTCGAGGTCAAAGCGGTCGAGCGGCAGGCGCACGCGGGCGGAGAGGGTGGGGAAGGCGCTCATCTCGCAGCGGCGGCGATGGGTTTTCGGGACAGATATTCCGTGGTGAAGATAGCGCCGAAACCGACGAGAAGGGCGATGACGAGGAGGAAATCGGCTTCGGCGTCCTGTCCGGCCTGTTGCGCGCTGAAGATGGCGGTGGCGAGCGTCTGTGTGCGCCCGGGGATGTTTCCGGCGATGATGATCGTCGCGCCGAACTCGCCCATGGCGCGGGTGAAGCCGAGGATGACCGCCGCGATGAGCCCGCGCGAGGCCATGGGCAGGGTGTACTGGAAAAAGGTGGCGACGGGCCCGTGTCCGAGCGTGCGCGCCATGCCTTCATACCGGGGATCGACGCCCTCGAAGCTGACCCGCGCCGTGCGGATGACGAGCGGTGCGGACATCACGGCGCAGGCGAGGACGACGGCCTTCCACGTGAGCAAAATGTCGAGGTCGATGCCGAGGGTCTCCCGCCCGAGCGGTCCGTCGGAGGAGAGAAGCCGGAGCAGGAGGTATCCGACGGCGGTGGGCGGAAGCACGAGCGGCAGACCCGCGACGGTGGAGAGGACCCGCTTTCCGAAAAACTCGAACCGGGCCAGCGCATAGGCGAGCAAGGCGCCGGGGAGCATCACGAGGACGGTGGCCAGGGAGGCCCAGAGAAGCGTCGAGCGAAGGGCGACGAGCGTCGATTCGGTCACGTCAGGGAAGGATGGAGGTGGGAGAGGACGGCGCACCGGCGATCGGCACAAAGCCGTAGTGCTCGAAGATCGCCCGCGCTTCGGGTCCGGTCAAGTACGCATAAAACCGGCGGGCCGCCTCGGGATGGGGGGCGTCGGCGATGCGGGCGAGCGCGTAGCGTATGACGGGACCCTCCCCGGGAGGGACCTCGTAGAGCACGCGCAGCCGGTCGGCGAAGGCGAGCCGGTCCGTGTGGTACACGATGGCGACCACGTTCGGTTCGGCCAGGGCCAGCCCGAGGGCCGAACGCACGTCCGGCGCGGGGGCGATCCGCGTCTCGAGGGTCTGCCACAGGCTCGCGCCGCCGCAGTCGTGCGCCGTCATCCACGCGCGGGCGTACGCCCCGGCGGGCACGCCGTCGGGACGGCCCATCGCGACGTATTTGAACGGCATCGAGGCCAGCGCGCACGGATCGGAGAGCCGGACGGCCCTCGCATCGCTCGTGACCACGACGAGGCGGTTCGTCAGGAGGTCGCGCCGCGAGCCCTCGGCCAGCCGACCGGCGTCGGCGGCAAAGTCCATCCACGTTGCAT
>JALSSK010000267.1 GCA_026984335.1 Rhodothermales bacterium | reverse complement strand
GTCAGCGTGGCGGCGCAGCTCCTTCAGGCATGGAAAACCGGTTTCGGACCCGAGAAACGTTGACTGTTGCACCATGAGCACGCCCGCGTTTGCCATAAGGAGCCGCCGCGTCGTGACGCCCGAGGGCGTGCGCGAGGCCGTCGTCGTGATCGGCGGCGGGCGCATCCGCGACGTCCTCGCGCCGGGCGAGACGCCGAGGGGGCTTCCGGTGCGGGACGAGGGCGACCGCGTGGTGATGCCGGGCCTGGTGGACGCGCACGTGCACGTCAACGAGCCGGGGCGGACGGCGTGGGAGGGCTTCGAGACGGCCACGAAGGCGGCGGCGGCGGGCGGCATCACCGCCATCGTCGACATGCCGCTGAACTCCGACCCGGTGACGACCACGGTCGAGGCGCTCCGGGTCAAAGAGGCGGCGTCGGAGGGGAAGCGCTGGGTGGACGTCGGCTTCTACGGCGGGCTCGTGCCGGAGAACGCCCGGCGCCTGGGCCCGCTCCTCGGCGCGGGCATCCTCGGCGTGAAGGCGTTCCTCGTCCCCTCCGGCCTCGACGCCTTCCCCCCGGTGCGGTGGTCCGATCTCCGCGCCGCGATGCCCGTTATTGCAAGCAAACTGCTGGTGCATGCGGAGCGGAGGACGGACCGCGAAGGGGAGGGCGAACCCGGTGACCCCCGGCGATACGATGATTACGCCGCCTCTCGACCGGAAGCGTGGGAGCGGGCGGCGATCCGGGAGATGATCGAGCATGTCCGCGCGACCGGGCGCCCGGTCCACATCGTGCACCTCGCGGCGGCCTCGGCGGCGCCGATGCTCGAAGCCGCCCGCCGGGAGGGGCTGCCGATCACCGTCGAGACGTGCCCGCACTACCTCTTCTTCTCAGCCTCAGACGTGCCCGACGGAGACACGCGCTTCAAATGCGCTCCGCCGATCCGCGACGAAGCGAACCGCGACGGATTGTGGGCGGCGCTCCGCTCCGGCGTCATCGACTTCATCGCCTCCGACCATTCCCCCTGTCCGCCGGCCATGAAGCACCTCGATACGGGCGACTTCCGGCGCGCGTGGGGCGGCATCGCCTCGCTTCAACTGAGCCTCCCGGCGTTTTGGACGGCGGCGCGGGCGCGGGGCTGCTCGGTGGCCGACGTGGCCGAGTGGATGAGCCGTCGGCCGTCGGCGTTCCTCGGCGTGTCCGACCGGAAGGGGAGCCTCGCGCCGGGGCGGGACGCGGACCTCGTCGTGTGGGACCCCGAGGCAACCTTCACCGTTGCGCCGGAGCGGCTCTTCCATCGACACAAAGTGACGCCGTACGCGGGAAAGTGCCTCTACGGTGTCATCGAGAAAACGTATCTTCGCGGGCGCCTCGTGTATGACCGAGGCCGCATCGTCGGGGAGGCGCGGGGGACGATCCTTCGTGCCTCGTGAACGAGATGTTCGAAAAGTCGGAGACGGTCCGGCGCGTCGGTTCGCAGGAGCGCATGAGACGCGCATCGTATTTCGTATTGCGAAAGGTTGCCTCATACCGGCTCTCGAAATCAAGCGTGCATGATTGCCTTGCGAATCGCACCCGGAAGGCTGCGGCTACACTTTTTTATAGGGATGTCGCCGAAGGCGTTAGCCTGCGCGGTCGCTAGCGCCGATGCACAATCGTTCTGAAGAGTTGGTAATGTTTACGAAATACGCGCTCCGCACTACGAAATTCCACCCCGGGGTGATCGGTCCTCTCGTTGGTAGAAGCCTTAATTATTGAGCGATAGCCATGAACAATTCAAACGAAGCGATACCTTTGTCGGGTCTGGTGGATCTGGCCTCGGAGCGGCTCGGAGGCCGGGCGCTCGCGGCGAGCGATGAGTTCTTCGCCCCAAAAGAGAATCTGCTCAAGTCCGGGCGGGGCGTCTTCGTTCCGGGCAAATACACCGATCGGGGGAAGTGGATGGACGGCTGGGAGTCCCGGCGGAAACGCGGGCCGGGGCACGACTGGTGCGTGATCCGTCTCGGCCTCACCGGCGTCATTCGCGGCGTAGACGTGGATACGAATCATTTTCTCGGCAATCATCCGCCCTTCGCCTTGCTCGAAGCCGCGCATCTGCCCGGAGCCGTCTCCGCCGAGGACGTCCTCGGTGAGGCCGTCGCATGGACGGAGATCGTCCCGTGCTCGCCGCTTCGACCCGGAGCGCAGAACCTCATGGCCGCCGTCCGGGAGGGCGTCTGGACCCACGTGCGCCTCAACATTTTCCCCGACGGCGGGGTGGCGCGGTTGCGGGTGTACGGGACGGTCGCGCCGGACTGGTCCGCGATGCCCGAGGACGGGCTCGTCGACCTTGCGGCGCTTAAGAACGGCGGCGTCGCCGTGCTGTGCAGCGACATGTTCTTCAGCGACATGAACAACCTCATCATGCCGGGAGAACCCGTAGACATGGGGGACGGATGGGAGACGCGGCGACGGCGCATGCCGGGGCACGACTGGATCGTCGTCCGTCTCGGCGCGCCCGGACGCGTGGCCCGGGTGCTCGTCGATACGACCCATTTCAAGGGCAATCACCCGGATGAATGTTCGCTCGAAGGCGCGTATCTTCCCGACGCAAGCCCCGAGGTCTTCCTCCGCGACGACCTCGACTGGCGCCCGGTGCTTCCGAAGACGAAGCTCCGACCGGACACGGTGCATGCGTTCGAGGATCTGCCCGAGAGCGACGT
>JALSSK010000266.1 GCA_026984335.1 Rhodothermales bacterium | reverse complement strand
GTGTGCTCTATTCCGGCAGCGGCGACAACATCAGCGTGATCAAGATTGCGGCCGAGGCATGCGGAAACACGTACATGGAGCATCGGATCAAAACGGTCACCGTGCCGATGATGGTGGCGCAGGGCGCCGAACTGGTGCGGTCCATGGAGGCCAGCGGGGTGTTTACCTCGATGGCGCTGGCGCGTTTTAGAAGCGGATCCGAGACGGGAAACGTGCGCAACAGCGCCATCCAGATGGCGGACTATTACGAGAAGGAGACGACGCTGAAGTTGAAGTCTTCCGTGGAGACGATCCAGACGGCCGTGGCCATCATCATCACGATCGCCATCATGTTCCTGACGATCATCTCTTCCGAGATCGCGCTCATTCAGCCGTCGAGCACCGACATCATGAATAAATAGGCCCCACGCATCCTTCTATTGTCGCCCCCCCGAAATCATGGCCCGTGGACGTAAAATGCCCAGCAAAAACAAAGCGGGAGTAGCCGCTCCGGACTCCTCTGAACGGGGGCGGTCCCGGGTTCGCCGAGAACAGCCGTCCGGCATCGTTTTCGAGGCGGATCGCCCCGCGGAGCCGGGACCGGGATCGAACTTCGATGAAGAGGTGCTGGGAGATATCTGGGATGAGTTGCTCGATGAGTTGACTACGCTGGGGGTCGGGGAAGAGGTGGAGGACCTTCAGGATCTTTCAGCGCACGTCCTCGCAACGCCGGCGTCCGAGGATCCCGGCGACAACCGTTTTACCACCGCCGAGCCCTTCAGGGTCAAGGAGAATCCTCCGGCTTTCGCTGGAATCGCCGGGGAGGCGTCTTCCGAAGCGGGAAGCGCGCCGGAGGAACGGCCCCGCACGCCCGATCCGGGGGTCATCGACGACGAACTCGTCCGAGAGCTCGTGCGGAAGGGTCTCGTCCGCAGGTCCCGGGTGCAGACAGCCCTCCGGATGCAACCCGAAGGGATGCCGCTCTGGCGGATGCTCGTCGCGCAGTCGGACGTCGACATGGAGGCGATCTTCGAGGAAGTCGCGCGCTCGGAGGGCTTCAAGTGCGCCGAGGTTGATCCGTCGAGACCGTCGCCGGAGCTGATCGAAGAACTGGCGTCACACCTCCCGGAGGGAGCGTTGACCGAGATGTTCCGGCTCGGTCTGATGCCCTATGATCAGAAAAGGGACGGATCTGCCGGGGCTCCGAGCTTCATCTTCGTCACGCACGACCCTACGCGCGAAGCCATCCGGTCCTTCGTGGACCGTTTGGACCTGAACATCGAGCTGTATTATGCGCCGTCGCCTTTCGTGGCCGAGCGAATCGAGGAGCTGACGGGAGACGGGGAAGGCATCGACGGAGCGGCCCCCGCATCTTTTGGCGACGATTTTCCGGAAAGGGACGACACGACGCCCCTGGCCTTGTCGGGCGCGGTCGAAGCGCTTGTTCCGGAGGAGCATGGCGGGCTCGAAGGCGCAACGCTCATCCCCGGAGATGAGGAGGCTGAACCTAATGCTCCGCTTCACTCCGGTGCGACGTCGCCCGAGGGCTCCGTTCAAGAGGGCGTCGAGGCGGCGCAAACGATGGAGGACTCCGACGCGCCGTTCGCGCCGAGTCCGGAGGCGTCGGACGACCCCGGCAAAGGGGCGGGCGACGGTCCGAGACCCCATCGGACAGAGGCAAGGGGGGAGGACGTCAGAGAAGACCCTTTCGCACTGAATCCCGAAGCGAAAGCCACCAAGTCGAAGGACCGTGTGGTGACGGCCCTCATGTGGAAGCGGCAGGTCTCGCCGAAGCAGGTGGCGGAAGCCGTGCTGCGTCAGAAGGAGAGCGGCGGCAAGGAATTGCTCTGGCGGCTGCTGGCCAAAGTACCCGGCGTGGACGCGGAGCGGGTCTATGAGGAGGCGGCCCGCGTGTATGCCTTTCCGACGGCGGAGGTGAACGAGAGCCGCCCCGATCCCGAGTTCGTCATGCTCATCATGGAGACGGTGGCGGAGACGCATCGGGATGACCTGCTGAACCTGCGTCTGCTCCCGTTTGAATATGACATCGACCCGCAGACGGGCGCTGCCCGGCTGATCTTCATCACGCACGACCCGGCGCGTCCGGAAGTGCATCGCATCCTTCAGGATCTAAACCTCGGCCGGTTCGAGCTCCAGTATGCGCCCGAGTCGATCATCGAGACGCTCATCGAGAAGATTTTCCCTCGCAAAAATGAGTATCTCGAGCGCATCTCCGACGACCCGATGGCGTTTGACCTCGGGACGAGCTACGACCAGCAGCAGAACGAACTCATCGACGAGGACGCGCTCGAGGCCGAGATCAGCCGCTCCTCGCTCATCAACCTCTTCGAGGCGACGCTCGTCGAAGCGGTGCGGCAGGGGGTCTCGGACATTCACATCTTCCCGAACCCGAATCGCCAGATCGAGATCCACTTCCGGGTCGACGGCCGGCTCAAGCGGTGGTACACCGAAGAGAAAGTGCACCCGGAGTCGTTCCTCGCCGTGGTCAAGGACAACTCGGTCAACGTGGACCGCTTCGAGCGGGACAAGGCGCAGGACGGCTTCATCCAGCGCTGGATCGACGGGGCGCTCATCCGCTTCCGCGTCTCGGTCTTGCCCATCGCCTCGGCCGCGCAGGAGATCCGCGCCGAGAGCATCGTCATCCGCGTGCTCGACGACCGGAAGGTGCTCACCGACCTGCGCAA
>JALSSK010000265.1 GCA_026984335.1 Rhodothermales bacterium | reverse complement strand
ATGAGTCGGGCCATGCCATCGTCGGCTATTTCACGCCGGGCGCGGACGTCGTGCAGAAGGTGTCCATCGTGCCGCGGGGCATCGGGGCGCTCGGTTATACGCTTCAGATGCCGCTCGAAGACCGCTACCTGATGAGCCGAAGCGAACTTCTGGGCAAGATCAAGGGCTTGCTCGGGGGGCGCGCCGCCGAGGAGATCGTTTTCAAGGAAGTATCCACGGGCGCTTCGAACGACCTCGAGCGGGTGACGCAACTCGCGAAAAGCATGGTGGTGATTTACGGGATGAGTGAAAAGCTGCCCAACCTCTCGCTCGCGCAACAATCGGGGCCGGGCTTCCTCGGGCAGACGGGGCAGACCGAACGGCGCTCCGAGCGCGTCGAAGAGATGATCGACGAGGAGATCCTCGGCATCATCCGGACGTGCTATGCGGAGACGAAAGCCCTCCTGAAGTCCAAACGCGACCTGCTCGACAAAATGGCCGCCGTGCTGATCGAGAAAGAGGTCATCGAGTATGAAGAGATCCGAGACATTCTGGGAGCGTCGCCGAAGGAAAAGGAACCCGAGGCGGCGACTTCAAAAAAGAAGGCGCGCAAACGAACCGACGGGCAAGCGTGAACGAGAAAAGCACACGGGCCACGCGGACGTTTGCGCGGGTACATCGTAAATCAACACCAGACGATAGAGCCGTATGGAAGACTGGATCGATACGTTGCAGGAACAACTCGGCGCGTACGAAGCGCCGATCCTTTCGCTGTATCTGGACGTGAACCCGGCCCATGCCGAAAACTTGCGGGAGGGGTACCGGATACGGGCGGAGAACGCCATGAAACAGGCGGGCGTCCCGGAGACGCTGATCGAAGAGGTCGTGGCCCGGTTGCGACAGGATCCGCCGCATCGGTACGGGCGGACGCTGGCGCTTTTTGCCGCCGAAGATCCGGAGACGCTTTTCGAGAGGCATTTTCTCCAAGTGGATCTCCCGCTCGTCTCCGAGGTGGACCGCGTCGTCGCGCGGTGGTCCGCTCCGTACGTGGCGCCGTTGCTGTTGGCCCGCGACGACTATGAGCGGTACGCCGTCGTGTACATGGATCGGGCGCGGTGGCGTTTCTTCGAGGTGCATATGGGAGAAATCGAGGAGGTGAAGGAAGCTTTCGTGGAGATCGACACGACCGAATGGCGGCGGCTGACCGAGCCGACGGGCGGCTCGCCCGCGATGGAGACGGTCGGCGCCGGGAAGGATCTCTACGAGAGCCGGGAAGAAGCCTGGGTGCATCGTTTTTACAAGAAGAACGCCGCGCTGCTCGAAAAAGCGATGGCGGCCCGGGGAGCCGAACGGCTGATCCTCTGCGGGCCGGAAGAGCGTCGGGCCGCCTTCGAGGCGGTGTTGTCGAAAGCCCTCGCGGAGAAGGTGGTTGCGCGGCTGCCGGGGTTGCCGCACCCCGAGGCGTCGCCCGCGCAGGTGCTCGATCACGTGGCGGACGCCGTCGAACGGGCCGAGCGAGAAGGCGAGGTGGCGCTCCTCGAACGCATCGCCGAGCGCGGCGTGTGGGGGCTCGACGCCGTGCTTCAGTCCTTGCAGCAGGGGCAACTCTATACCGTGGCCGTGCCGTGGACGCCCCGGGTGCTCTTCACAACGGTGCACCGCTGCCCCGAGACGGGCTTCGTCGCCGTCGATGCGGCGAAGGCGGAAGCGGGCTGCGCGCCCGGCCATGCTCCGGCGCCCGTGCGGCTGGACGAGGCGCTGCCCGCCCTGGCCGTCCAACATGGCAGCCGGCTGGAGTTCGTCCGCGGGGAAGCCGAGCGCCGCCTGGTCGAAACGATGGACGGCATCGCGGGCCTCCGGCGGTGGTAGCGAGGACGCCGTCGCGCGCGGCGGGACGCCCCGGTTCCGGCAAAACATCAATCAATTTCCCAGAGAGATCATGGCAAACGTACCGGAGTTTTTTCAGAAGGAAGTGCTCGACAAGAGCCGTGAAAAGCCCGTTCTGGTGGATTTCTGGGCGCCGTGGTGCGGTCCGTGCCGCGTCCTGAGCCCGACGCTCGAAAAGCTGGCGAAAGAGAGCAAAGGGGCATGGCGGCTGGTCAAGATCAACACCGACCGGCAGCCCCGGCTCTCCGCGCAATACGGCATCCGGGGCATCCCCGCCGTGAAGCTCTTCATCGACGGCGAGGTGAAAGGGGAGTTCGTCGGCGCGTTGCCCGAGCCTGCCGTGCGGAAGTGGTTGAGCGAAAACCTGCCGGCATCGGACGGGTGAGACCAGTTTCGCTTGTTTGCCTGTGCATCCCGCCCCGGTGTGATCACCGACGGCGCTCTCGCTTCGTCACCCTCACCCTCTCCCATCAAGGGAGAGGGAACCCGGCCCTCACCGCCTCGACAGGGATACCCCGTTGCCGAGAAGAGCTTCGACGCGTTTCGGATGCCTCTCCATTTGTCTGAAAAGGGCCGTATGCGTCGGCTCGTTCGATGAGGATGGACGTCCCTCTTTCGTGCGGGCGGGGCGGTGTTTTTCTCTCTCTCCTCTGGCGGGAGAGGGCCGGGGTGAGGGGGAAATCGGGGGCAACTTTGCCTGGTCCATGGCACGCTAATAGTCAGCCTCGAACTGCGAGGAATCAACCGGGGTTGGTGTGAAACGGCGAGCGTACGCGCATAAAAAAGCCTCGACCCGGTCGTTAGGTCGAGGCTTTTTG
>JALSSK010000264.1 GCA_026984335.1 Rhodothermales bacterium | reverse complement strand
GGGGGGACGTCGCGCGAGGGAGGGCGTCGCGCGAGGGGGGGCGTCGCGCGAGGGGCGTTCCAATGCGAGGGCGTTCGCGCGCAAATTATCCCGGAAGAGGACCGTAAGTGCGGGAGGCGGCGTATATTGAGGACGAATCGTCTCGAGCATCGTGAACAGAGAAAAGGAAGACTATGGCGGGCCACAATAAATGGTCGAAGATCAAGCGGCAGAAGGCCGCGACGGATGCGAAACGTTCGAAAGCGTGGGCGCGCATCACGCGCGACATCATGGTGGCGGCCCGGGAGGGCGGCGGCGACCCCGGCATGAACCCCCGCCTGGCGCTGGCCGTCGAGAAGGCCAAGAGCGAGAACATGCCCAAGGACAACATCGAGCGGGCCATCAAGCGGGGCACGGGCGAGATCGAGGGGGCCGACTACGAGGAAATCACGTACGAAGGGTATGCGCCGCACGGTGTGGCGGTCTTCGTCGAGGCGCTCACCGACAACACGAACCGCACGGTGGCCGACCTCCGGGCGCTTTTCAGCAAGGCGGGCGGCAGCCTCGGACAAAGCGGCTCGGTGGCGTTCCTCTTCGACCGCAAAAGCATCTTCGAAATCCCCGCCGAGGGTCTGGACGAGATGGCGCTTTTCGAACGCGTCGTCGAAGCCGGTGCGGAGGATCTGACGGAGGAGGACGGCGCGTTCGTCGTCACGGCGCCGGTGGAGCGGTTCGGCGCGGTGCAGGAGGCGCTCGAGGCGGCGGGCATCGAGCCGGAGGAGGCGGGTCTTCAGCGCATCCCCACCACCACGGTCACGCTCGATCCGGAGGCGGCGCGGAAGGTCGCCGCGCTGATCGAGAAGATCGAGGAGCACCCGGACGTGCAGGCCGTTTATACCACGCTCAACCTCGACGAGGCCACCCTCGAAGCGCTCTCCTGACCTCCGGCGCTTTCCCCTGTTCCCGGCGCTCGGGAACGGGTTTTCTCACGCATGCCCCACCCGCCCCATGATTATTCTCGGCATCGATCCCGGCTCGCGTTTCACCGGCTACGGCGTCGTCGAAGTGACGCGGGGGCAACCGGAACGGTTGATCGAATACGGGGCGCTCAAGCTCGACACACAGGACGATCACCAGCTCCGCCTCAAGCGCATCTATGAGCGGGTCACGGGCGTGATCGAGCGATGCTTGCCGGATGCGTGCGCCATCGAGATGCCGGTCTACGGGCGCAACCCGCAGTCGATGTTGAAGCTGGGGCGGGCGCAAGCCGCCGCCATGCTCGCGGCGCTCAACCGGGGCGTGCCCGTGACCGAGTACACGCCGAAGGAAGTGAAGAAGGCCGTCACCGGCGTGGGACAGGCGTCGAAGGAGCAGGTCGCGTACATGATCCGCACGCTGCTCGCCATCGACGCAAACGCGCCGGAGGTTACGCTCGACGCCTCGGACGCGCTGGCGGTGGCGGTGTGCCACGCGCATCGCCTCGCGCACGGGGCCGCGCGCCGGCATAAGAACTGGGCTGAGTTCGTCCGAAGCAATCCGGACCGGATCGGTTGACGGGGGGCGCGGCCTGCGGAAACGCGCGGCCGCGGACGCGCGGATCAGTCGTAAAAATATCCCCGCTCTTCGTCGCGGACGCGAACGACCTCGGCCACCTCATTGAGGTCGAGCGTGCCCTTGCTCATGCGCATGATGAGGTGCGCGATCTGCCGGTCTTTCTGCGGCGCCTGGTTCCATTCCGGATGAGCCTGTTCGATGATGCTGATGAGGATGCGCAGGTAGGGATAGCGTTCTTCGGCGGTCTCCATTTGGCCGATGGCCTGGGCAAACAGTTCGGCGTTTCGCCCGACCTGCCGGTCAACGATCTTGTCGCGATAGGTGGTCATGAAAGTGCGGTAATGAAAAGGTGGGAAGAGAAGATGCCGGGAGGCTGCCGGGCGGGCAGCGGTGGGAATCGTATGGGGCGACTATAATACCCAACGGGGGGCGGCAAACCAAGCCGCCTTATCGGAAAAACGACGAAAACGCCCGGATGGCCCGGCGCGATGGAACGCGCCTCGGACGCGGCGGGACTGAATCTTGTCCGGGCACGCGGCGTTAGAGACCCGCCCCGAATCGGCGTTGCCGTCGGCCCCCCGCCGGGGTTTTTGTGCGTTGCGCAGTCAGACAAGCAGGTTCTCGTGAGAAAAGCACGTGCGGCGAAGAAGAATGGATTGAGTCCCTATCGGCTGGAGCTGCTGCCCCGGGTGCCGGCCTTTCACCGGCGCGCCCGGCGAAGGAAAGAGCTCAGCGAAGGACAACTCGTGTATTATGGCCCGATGCCGGTGTATTACGGCATTGGTGAGGTCAAACGCGTGGTCGAGAACTACGTGGCCGTGGACTTCCGCGGGACCGGCCAGTTCGGCGTGCATGAGGACGTGTTCGAAAAGCAATACCTGATCCCGATCCCGTCGGCGACGATGAATTTGCTCTGAGCGCCGGAAGCATTGCGGTCGTGGAGGGGCGAGGCGTATCTTGGCGCCGTCTCTGCGCGTTGTCCCGGTGGCAACGGCGGCTGCTCCCCGTCCCCCGAACCCCTTCGCTCGGACCGTCTTCCCGAGGCGAGCGACGGCCCCGTTGCGCCTGACCTTCTGCGCAACTTTTGGAGGAGGGGCTCGAAGAAGAGGTTGTTTTTTTTTGCGATCCGCGGCAGGCCCATGATGCTCTCTCT
>JALSSK010000263.1 GCA_026984335.1 Rhodothermales bacterium | reverse complement strand
GTACGGCCTCCTCGCGAGCGGCCGCTTCGAGGACCTCGACGCCTGCTTCGAGGCCGCGCGCGCAAGCATCGACACGGGCGCGGCCCAGGCCCGCCTCGACGCCCTCATCGACGTCTCGAACCAGGCGCCTCACCCCACGTGAGCGCGCCCCGGCTCGATCCCCCCTTATCCCCTGCGCCATCCCAAACCATAACCAACCACGGAGGACACCCCGATGCGTGACTTCAGGAACCACTTCAACGAACGATTTACGAGCTTTCCGACCCGATATTGGCGCTTCGCACCGTGCGCACGCCCCTCCTCCGTTCCCCGAAGACCTCGACCTCAGGAAAGCCGATTATGAAGACCATCCTCGATCAGATCATACACGACACCCGCGAACTCGTCTCCCACCGAAAGGCTCACGTCCCCCTCCAGAGGCTCGAAGAGAAACCCTTCTTCCACGGGCCAACCCTTCCGCTCGCCAAAGCCCTCCGCCGCGACCGCCTCGCCGTCATCGCCGAGATCAAGAAAGCTTCTCCCTCGAAAGGCGTCATTCGCCCCGACTTCGACGTGACGGACCTCGCCCGGCAGTACAAGTCCGCCGGGGCCGACGCGGTCTCCGTCCTCACCGAACCCGCGCATTTTCAGGGCTCGCTCGACTATCTCGCCCGCGCCCGGTGCACGGTGGACCTCCCGCTGCTCCGGAAGGATTTCATCATCGACCCGTATCAACTCGTCGAAGCGAGGGCCTATGGCGCGGACGCCGTGCTCCTCATCGCCGCCGTGCTCGACCGGACGCACCTCCGCGACCTCCACCAGGCCGCCGATGCACTCGGACTCTCATGCCTCGTCGAAGTGCACGAGGCGGAGGAACTCGACCGCATCGACTTCGATCAGGTGAAGATCCTCGGCGTTAACAATCGCAACCTCCGGACGTTCGAGGTAGACGTGGATCACGCGCTTCGGGTGTTCACCCGAGTCCCCAAAGGGATCGTGCGCGTGGCGGAGAGCGGCCTTCGGAGCGCCGACGAGCTGGCCTACCTCCGCGCGCGGGGGGTGGACGCGGTCCTCATCGGCGAGACCTTCATGCGGGCGGCAGCGCCCGGCGAGAAGCTCCGCGCGATGCGACGTGAGGTCGCGGCAAAGCTGGCGCGGACGAAGGTCCCGCTCCGGAAGGTCGTCTGACGCCCCCCGAAGCTTCCGCGAAACACCCCTCCGGAAAACGGGTTCTCTGTGCCTCTGTTCTTCCGATCAAGGCCCACGTCATGGATATCAAACTCAAGGTTTGCGGCATCACCAACCTGGCCGACGCGCGGTTCTGTGCGGCGGCGGGCGCGGACTATCTGGGCTTCGTTCAGTACGAAGGCAGCCCCCGGCACATCGCCCCCGGCGACGCGTCGGAGATCATCGCGTGGATGTACGGCCCGAAGGCCGTCGGCGTCTACGTGAACGCTTCCGTCGAGGAGGTGAACCGGACGGCGGAGGAAGCCGGGTTCGACCTCGTGCAGCTTCACGGGGTCGAGCCGCCGGAGGTATGTGCCGCCCTCGAGCGGCCCGTCGTCAAGGCCCTTCACGTCTCGCCCGCGACGCGGGTCGACGATCTCCGCCGGCTCATGGACCGTTATGCGCCGCACGTCGAAGCCTTCCTCCTCGACACGAAGCGCGACGATGCGTGGGGCGGCACGGGCGAGCGTTTCGACTGGAGCATCGCGCGCGCGCTCGCCGGCGAGCACCGCCTCTTCCTCGCCGGCGGTCTCGACGCCGAAAACGTTGCCGAGGCCGTCCGCACCGTCCGTCCGTATGCCGTCGATCTTTCGAGCAGTCTCGAATACGAGCCGGGACGAAAGGATTTCGACCGGCTCTCGGCTTTTTTCACCGCTTTTGATGCGCTCCGTGCCGAAGCGCTCGAAGGCTGAGCCCTTTCCCGCGTCTGCCCATGTCCCCTTCCGCGCCATACACCGCACCCGACGCCGCCGGTCACTTCGGTCCGTACGGCGGGACGTTCGTGCCCGAGATCCTCGTGCCCGCCCTCGAAGCGCTCAAGCTTGCGTATGCTGAGGCGCGCCGCGACCCCGCGTTTCACCGGGCATTCCACGCCTTGCTCCGCGACTACGTGGGGCGGCCGACGCCGCTCACCTTCGCCGAACGCCTCACGGAAACCCTCGGCGGACCGCGTATTTATCTCAAGCGCGAGGACCTGTGCCACACCGGGGCGCACAAGATCAACAACACCATCGGGCAGATCCTCCTCGCCCGGCGCATGGGCAAGCGGCGCATCATCGCCGAGACGGGCGCGGGGCAGCACGGCGTTGCCACGGCGACGGTCTGCGCCCTGTTCGGCGTGGACTGTGTGGTGTACATGGGCGAGGAGGACGTCGAACGGCAACGGTTGAACGTGCGACGGATGGAGCTGCTCGGCGCGGAGGTGCGGTCCGTGGCGAGCGGGAGCCGGACGCTCAAGGACGCCACGAACGAGGCCATCCGCGACTGGGTGACGAACGTGCGCGACACGTTCTACATCATCGGCTCCGTCGTCGGCCCGCATCCCTATCCGATGATGGTGCGCGATTTTCACCGCGTCATCGGGGAAGAGACGCGGCGGCAGCTGCTCGAACGTGAGGGCCGGGAAACGCCCGATGCGCTCGTGGCCTGCGTGGGCGGCGGCTCGAACGCGATGGGGCTTTTCCATCCTTTCCTCGACGACGACGTGCCCCTCTTTGGGG
>JALSSK010000262.1 GCA_026984335.1 Rhodothermales bacterium | reverse complement strand
CAGAACATACCCCTCGACTGGCGTCGGCATCATCTCGTTCCGTGAAAAGCCGTGTAAACTCCGCTAAACCGTAACGGTACGCCGATCCGGGTGCGAGGTTCTTTGAAAAAAGGGGGAACGCAGAAGGTCAACCCGTGGCCAGCATCTTCTCCCGGCGAGCGCGGAGGCGTTCCATCAGGGTGTCGAAGCCCTTCTTCCGGATGAGCGCCTGAAAGGAGCGCGCATAGCCTTCCGCCGTGCTGACCCCGTCGAGGATGATGTCATACACCCACCATTGCCCGTCGTGATAGCCGAGGACGTAGTCCACCTTCACCGTCACGTCCTTGTGCGTCGTCGTGGTGCTCACATAGGCGGAATCGCCTTCGACCGTGATCGCATCGTACGTGACCTTCGAGCGGTACGCGTCGAGGTCCGAGAGCGAGTGCGCCCGCACGATGTCACTGAAGACCTCGACGAACTCGGCGCGCTGTTCCGGCGTCAGGTCGGCCCAGTATTTCCCCAGGGCTTTCCGGCCCATCGCCTCGAAGTCGATCCCGTCGTTGATGACCGCTTTGAGCTTCTCGCGCTGTTCGTCGGTGAAGGTCTCCCGGTCGCCGAGGAGGGCTTTGATTTCGCGGTCGCGTTGTTCGAGGAGGGCGCGCACCTCGGCGGCGCGATCCTCGGCGGCGCGGTCCTGCGCCGAAGCCGGTGCGGCCGGCAGGCTCGCCGCCGTCAGAAGCGCGAGCAGGAGAAAACGGAAGCTGTTCAACATATCGGTCATCGAGGTTCGGTCAAGGGAGATTGTATGACGTTACGGCAGGGGCCGCGCGCCGCCCGGCATCAGTCAACAAGCGTGCCGCTCCGGAGGCGGGTCGTCAGGACGCCGGCGGCGCGCATCAGCCGCAACACGGCGACGTTGTATTGCCGGACCGCCTGCTGATGAGCCGCCTCCAACTCCAGTTTGGTCTGCACGGCTTTGATGAGGTTGTCGGTGTCGCCGATGTCGAGGTCGAAGTTGATCTGCTCGGTGCGCAGCCACTCTTTGCTCAACTGAAGCGCCTTCCCGCGCGCTTCGAGCGCCGACTGCGCGATGAGGACGTTCCGGTAGGCCTCCTCGACCTCGAACCGGATCAGCTGCCGCGCGCCCTCGGCCTGGAACCGGACTTCGTCGCGCTGCGCGCGGGCCTGCTCCACACGGGCGCGGGTCTGCGCGAAGTTGAGCTTCTGCCGGATCCCGAGCCCGGCCTGAAGCCCGCGAGACAGAAACGGATCGCTGACGTACGGGTTGCGCTGGCGGTACCGCCCCTCGATGGCCGAGAGCTTGAACGACGCGCCAAGAAAGAGCTTGGGGTAATAATCCGACCGCGCCACCTCGACGAGGGCCTGCCGGGCGGCGACTCCGGCGGCGGCCCGGCTCAGTTCCGGGCGCATGGTCAGCGCCGTGGCAACGTAGGCGTCGAGCGAGTCGAGCGAGAAAGGAACGGGGGTGAGTGCGGCGTCTTCGGGCGCGAGCACGGCCCCGTCGGGCAGGAAAAGCCGGCGGGCGAGCGCCGTCCGCGCCGTGAGCCGTTGCTGCGTCACTTCCACCTTCCGCCGCTCGAACTCCTGCTCGGCGATCAGAATCTGGAAACGGTCGGCTTCGTCCACGCCCTCCGCGCCCTCATTGAGGAGTTTCTCGATCTCTTTCTTCGCCTGAGTCAGGGCGTCTCGGGCTTCCTCGGCCACGCGAAAAAGGGCCTCGGCGAGAAGCACGTTGTAGTACAGTTCGCCCGTGTGGAGCGCCACCTCGGCCTCTTTCTCCCGCACGGCCGCCGCCTCGACGGCCACGCCCTGCCGCGCCGCACGGATGTTGCCGCCCAGCTCCCCCCACGTATAAATCGGCTGAAGCAATTCCACTTCCACGCGCGTGAACGGGCGCAGCCGCGACCAGTCGTTCCGCACGTCCGGGTTGAGGTAGAGCCGGTCCGTCGGCGTGCCGTCGAGGTTCTTGAGCCCCGGCCCCGGCGCATGCACCGACGTCATCTTGAACTCGGTCAGGTACCGGCTCGCGCGGGCCAGGCGCGACCGCGCCTCGGCGTAGGCCCGGTCCGCCTCCACCGCTCCCACCTCCGGACTCACCTCCAGCGCGCGGGTGACGGCGCTTGCGAGGTCGAATCGGAGCGTATCCGCCGACGCGGGCTGCGCGCGCGCCGAAGATCCCCCGAAAAACCCGAGAAGACCCCAGAGGCAAAGAAGAGAGGCGGTTTGTTTCATCACGTTCCTGCAATCGTGCATCGAAAAGACACTCCCCTGCGCGCGCTTCCACGCCGCCGCCGGAGCGGGCAAGGTAACAAGGAAAGCCCACCCGCGAAAGCCACGCGCCGGGGACTCACGTCCGCGCGCCGTCAGGGGGACTCGATTCCTTCCGAAGCCCCCGGGGACGTTCCCGAACGTTTCCCGTTGCCGTTCGTTCGACGGCTTTCGACGCCCCCCATCTTTGCCCGAATCGTCATGCTTTTCCCGAAGCGAAGCCGCCTGTGGCTCGTTCTCGCCCTTCCGGCGCTGCTTTTCGCGGGGTTCTTTTTCTGGGCCCGTTCGAGCACGTTGCCGCCGGCGGCGTATGCGACCCTCACGATGTACGACGAAGCGCCCGCCGCCGCGCCGGAGACCCTCACCGTGATGACGTACAATCTCGGCTATCTCTCGGGGATGACGAACAACCGGCCCGTGGCGCGCACCGAACGGCTTTTCGACGAGAACCTCACGGCGGCGGAGCGGCTCCTCGCCTCCACGCGCCCGGACGTGGTCGCTTTCCAGGAGATCGACTTCGGCGCGGCGCGTTCCTTCGATGTGGATCAGCTCGACGCGCTCGCCCGGCGCGGCGGCTTTCACGCGGCGGCAAGGGCGGTGAACTGGGATAAGCGATACGTCCCCTTCCCTTCCCTGCGCCCCTCGATGCATTTCGGGCGCATCCGCTCCGGACAGGCCGTGCTCAGCCGCCTCCCCATCCTCGCCCACGAGCGCCTCGTCCTCGAACGACCGCCGACGCCCTTCTATTACGACGCCTTCTACCTCGACCGCCTCGCGCAGGTCGTCCGCCTCGACGCCGGGGAGCCGATCGTCGTCATCAACGTCCACCTCGAAGCCTTCGACGCCGCCACGCGCAACCGGCAGGCCGAGCAGGCGCTCGCGCTTTATCGACGGTACAGGGACGCATACCCCGTCCTCCTCCTCGGCGATTTCAACAGCGTGCTTCCCGAGGACCGGGCCGGCGTGCCGGAGGAGATGCGGGCCGCACTCGAGGACGACCACGCCGTCGCGCTCCTCCATGCCGAAGAAGGGCTGCGGGAGGCGTTCGACGGCCTTCCCGCGCCGGAGCGCGTGCCCGAGGTCGTCGGCTCCTTCCCCGCCGACGCCCCGCGCCTCAAGATCGACCACGTCTTTTTCAATGCCGACCGGATCCGGCCCGTCGAGGCGTACGTGGTCGGCGGGCCGGACCAGCCGTCCGACCACCGGGCGGTGGTGATGCGTTTCGTCCTTGTGCGGTGAGCGCGCCTACCGGTCGCCGACCGGCTCCATACGTTTGACCGAGGCGCGCTCGAAGACGCCCTCGTCGGCGCGACGCCATACCCGGGCGAGGTCGCGATAGGCCCGTTCGGCGGCTTCGGCGTCGGCCATGGCTTCGGCGGCGCGGGCGAGGCCGAGAAGCGAAAGCGCACGGCGGGGGGTGCGGTCGAGAGAGGTCTCAAACTGCGCGCGGGCGGCCTCGGGCCGATCGGCGGCGAGGAGGATCTCGCCATAGAGTTCGTGCGAAGGTTTGACGACGTCGGGCGGGCCGAAGTCGAAAGGCATGGCGTCTTCCTCGGCCGTGGCGCGATCCATGAGCGCGAGGGCCTCGTCCGTTTGCCCTTCGGCCTTCCGGATGAGCGCGGCGAGTTCGTATTCCATCACGTCGGCGGCATGGGCTCCGCGCGCATACCCCTCCGTCTCGGGCCGCCGCTCGCGCGCGGCGCGCATCTCGGCAAGCACGGCGCGCGCCGCCGCGAGGTCGCCCCGCCCGACGGCGCTCATGCCCGTGGCAAAGCGGTCTCCGGCGACGGTGCTCAGGCCCAGGCCGCTCACGTCCACGACGAGGGCCGCCGCGTCGCCGTTCCACTGCCGCATCTCGACGATGTGGTGGGCGCGCATCCGGGCGAGGTGGGTGCGCGTCCGGCGCGAGCCGCTCGCCTGCGTGTCTTCCTTCATGACGGCGAGCGTGCGGCGGGCGTCCTCATACCGCCCCTGCTGAAGATAGCCGTAGTCGAGCCACCACAGCGCGTGATAGTTCCGCGCATCGACGGGAAGGTTTTTGCGCGCGGCGCGGGCATAGGCGGCGTCCCACGAGGCCTCGTTCATGGCCGTCACGTCGTCCCACATGCCGAGGGCGAGGAAGATGTGGGAGGGCATGTGGAGGGCGTGCGCGGCGGCGGGGGCGATCTTCGAATAGGCGCGCGCGGCCCGGAGCCCGAGCGGCGCGTGGATCGGGTCGTCGAAGGAGTGGATGAGATAATGAGCCGCGCCGGGGTGGTTCGGGTTCCGGGCGAAGACCTCCTCGGCGACGGCGGCGGCGCGCATGTACGTGCGGAAGTCGCGCCCGTCGTGGCTCGTGCCGAGGATGGCAAGGGCATAGAAGGCGGCGGCGTCGAGGTCGTCGGGATAGGCTTCGTGGAGGCGGCGCATGGCCTCGGCGTACGCAAAGTCGCGGCTGCGCTTGTCGCCCTCGCCATAGAGGATCTCGACGGCGCGGAGGTAGGCTTGTTCGCGGGCGGTCGGGGCTTTCTCGGCGCGGGCCTCCGGCGTGGGCGCGAGGCGTCCGAGGGCTTCGCGGGCGGCGTCGCGGTCCTGCTGCGCCCACAGCGGGTGGTTATACGTCATCGCCTCGCCCCAGTACGCCATCGCGAAGTCGGGCTCGAGCCGCTCGGCCTCGCGGAACGCCTCGGCGGCGTCCTCATACTCGAAGCTGTGCAACAGCAGCAGACCCCGGAGGAACGCCTGATGCGCTTCCGGCGCGCCCGACGTCTCGAAGTCGGTGCTTCCCAGGGCTTCGATCTGCGCCTGCGCCGCGCCCGCCCCGAAGAGCAGCCCCGGCACGAGCGCCAGCATGGACATGAGACGTTTCATCGCGTTTCCTCCGTGATCCGTTTGATTTCGATGTCTTTATGATACGGCCCGCCGCGCTCCCGAACCACCCTCGAAGCCGCCGCGCTCACGACGTCCCGGGCTTCGCGTCGATGACCGCGCCTTCGGGCCGGGCAAACTGCTCCGGGGAGGGCGAAGCCCGGTCGAACCGGACGTTGTGAAACCACACCTCGCTGCGCCGCTCGCCGAGGTGGTCGCCCGCCCACCGGAAGTATACGGCGTGCTCGGGCACGAGGAGCCCGCGCACCGTCTGCCATTCGTCGTATCGCAGCGCGCCGTACCGGGGCGGCGCGCCCGGCTCCACCGCGCGGCCGTACGTGACCGTGTACAGCGCGAGGCGCAGCCGCTTCGTCTCCGGGTCGAAATACGCGAGGTACTCGTCCTCCGGCGAGTCGCCCACGCCCGCCTCGTACGTGACGCGGAGCACGTCGTACGCCTTCCCGTCGAGCGTGCGCGGCTCCAGTTTCTCGACGCGCGTCCCCGGATCGGCAAAGACGAAGGGCAGGGCGAAGAAGTAGAAATACGTGCCGCTATAAAAACGGGGCGGCGCGCCGTAATTGAGCGCGTCCCTGTCCGGCGTGATCCACACGTCTTCGCCGTCGAAGCCGATCGTATAGGCCTCGCTCGTGATGCGCACGCGGCGGCCTTTCAGGTCGATGAGCTGATGATCCGTCCATTCGCCGCGCCGGAGGTCGTATTCGAGCGTGCCGAAGCGCCGCCATGCCTCGAGGCCGCCGTGGGCGTCGAGGTAGGGCGCGAGGACGGAGGAGACGGAGGGCTCCGGGGGCGCCCCCGAGGTCGCTCTCGGAGAAGATTCACAGGCGCTCAACCCCGCGCTGAAAAGGAGCGTCGAAACGAGAAGCATGAAACGCATGACGAGGCGGGCAAGGGTGGAAAGAAGGGGCGCGCCGGTCAATATACGAAACGCGTCAGGGGAACGCGGTGCCGGGGATTCCCGCACGGGCCAAACCGCCTTCCTCGACGGGCATGAGAACTTCCGGAGACCTATGATGTGGAAGGGGAAAGTGCAACCTGTCATCAGACCATAACGACCGACCATGAAACTCTACCGGGTGTATTCGGACCTCAAAGACCTCGAAGTGGGAGGCGTGAAGCACAAAAAGGTGCGTGTCCGGTGGTTCGTCGAGCGATATGACGACGACTTTCTGGCGCATCACATCGGCCGATGCGCGCCGACGGCGCTGGAAGAAGACTATCTGACCGACCTCGAGGTCGAGCTCGTCCGGCGACACGTAAAGGAGCGGTGGGCGTACGAGGGAGCGCCCGTGGTGATCGAGGAAACCATCGACACGATTGATCCTCAGCGGCTTAAGGAGTTGTCCATGAAGGGCTATCAACCCTATCGCGAGCAGTGTCGACAGGGGGCGCGTTGCCTCTCTCTGTACGACGGAAAAGACCATGGTCACGTCACTGACGAGGCCGTCAGGCGCATCCGGGGGTTGTGCGAGGTGCTCGAGTGAGGGCGTCCGTCACGGTTGTTGATCGACGAGGCCCATCGTGTGGACGGCCTCGGCGTCGAGCCGCCAGGAGACGGTGTGCCGCCCCACCGCGCCGAAGAAGCCGTGCCCGTGTGCGATGTTCGCGGGCGTCTCCGGGGCGAGCCACTCCACGCTCGGCAGGTCGAAGCTCATGCTCAGGCCGAAAAAGGTGAGGGTGGTGTCGTTCTCGTTGGCGAAGACGAAGCGGCGGCGGATCGTTCGGAGGTCGCGGGCGAGGAACAGGTCCACGTCCCATCCCTGCGCGCCCCGGCGTCCGGCGTCGCGGTAGACGAAGGTGATCGTTCGGAGCGAGTCGGTGAGGGTGGAGGAGACGAGATAATGCACGTCTACCTCACGGACGGGGCGCGTGAGGCCGGCGAGCGTGACGCGCTGCATGAGGTTGAAGGCGTCGCCCGAGGGGGGCGCAGGTTGGACGGCGGGCGCCTCGGGCACGTGCGTGGTCGCCTCGGAGGCGCGCCCGTCGGGACGAAGCACGGTCAGCCGGTAGTCGCCGCCGGGAAGCGGGCGGAAGCGGGCGAAGAAGAGGTGACCCGTGCGCCCGTCGTCGAGCGTGACGAGGGAGTCGCGCCACGTCGTCGTCGCGCCGGTCTGGAGGTGGGTGCTCGTCACGACGGCCTCGAGCGGCCCGTCCGTGGCGTCGAGAATGGAAGCCCGGAGCGGCTCGACGCGGACGAACTGGGTGTCGGCGGCGGTGTCGAGGAAGCCGTGGAGCGCGAAGAAGGCCTCGGGCTCGTCGAGGAGCGGCGCGACCGCGTCGTCGCACGCGGCGAGGCCGAGCGCCGCCGCGCACGCCGTCAGGCAACAGGCTATGATCCGCATGCCTCTCCTCATCGCATCTCCACCTTCAGCCCCGCCGACGGGATGAGCGGGAGCTGGTTCACCCGCTCGCCGGAGAAGAAATTATACTGAAAGACGTTCGCCCGGTCGTACGCGTTGACGACGCCTGCCTGAAGCGTGACCACGACGCGCTCGAAGGTGAACACGCGCCGGGCGGACACGTCGAGCCGGTGATAGGCGGGCAGGCGCCCCCGATACGCCGGGCCGCGCGAGACGAACGTCTCGCCGGAAGCGGTGCGGAAGGCGTCGTCGTCCGGGTCCGTGAGGGTCAGCCGCTCATAGTAGCCGTTAATCCGTGTGAAGGGCAGCCCCGAGCCGAACTGCCACGCGAGGCTCAGCCGGTACGGCCCGCGCGCGAACGCCACGAGCACGTTGACCTGATGCCTCCGGTCGTGCGGGGGGGCGAAGGCTTCGCCGAAGTCGGCGTCGAAGGCGGGCGGCTCGTACGTCACTGCGCCGAGGCTGTAGCTCACCCGCGCGAAGAAGGCGGGGCGGTTCATCTCGAGCCGGAGGTCGAGCCCGCGCGCCTCGCCCGCCACGCGGACGAAGCGCTCCACGTCGTCCGCGAGGGCCTTCGAAAAACGGGGGAAAGAGACGTTTTCGAGTCGTTTGAGATAGCCTTCGGCGGAGAGCTCGATCCACGGGAGGAGCCGTCGCCGGGCTCCGACGATGAGGTGCATGGCGCGGGGGAGCGGGCGGCGCTCGGGCGCGGCGGCCCACACGGTGAACACGTCGGTCACGTCCTGCTCGTCGTTCAGCCCGATGATCTGCTGGTGATACAGCCCCCACGCGGCGGTGATCTCGGTTTTGCTTGCGGGTCCGCGGGGCAGCCACCGGGCGCGGAGGCGGGGGTCGAGCGCGGTGCGGACGCCGTTCGAGAACGACTGAAGGCGCAGCCCGGGCGTCAGCCGCAGCCGCCGCCCGAGGTCGAAGCGCGCCTCGAAGAAGCCGCCGCCGCCGGTCACGTTGGCGTTGCCCGTGCGGGGACGTCCGTTGCGCGCGAAGGCAAACCGCGTGGTGTTGCCGAAGATGCCGAAGTGGAGCTGCACGTCGCCGAGGAGATAGCGGAAGGTCAGCTCGGCGTTGAAGCCGTCGATGTCGGCGCGGCGCTCGTCGTCGGCGGTGAGACGGTAGCGGCTTTCCAGACGCGAGACGTAGACGGCGGCCTGCGTCATGACGGCCGCCTCGGCGGGCAGGTACGTGTATCGCCCGCCGTAGGCCTCGTTGCGCCACGTCGAGAACCGTCGCTCGGCGTCGCCCGCCGTCCCGGCGACGTTGCCCTCGTCGAAGGTGCGGAGCGCCGTGGCGGCGAAGCTGCTCGTCGGGCTGAGGAACGCGTGGAACTTGACGAAGCGGTCGCCGAAGCGGAACGGAAACTCGCGCCCGAGCAGGCCGCCCGAGAGGCGCTCGATGACGGACTCGCGCACGGAAGCAAGCACGGAGACCTTATTCCGGACGACGGGGATCTCGACGCGCACCGAACTCAGGAACGGAGCGATCGACGCGGCTCCGACCACCCGTTGTTTGTTCCCGTTTCGGGTGCTCACGTCGATCACCGACGAGATGCGCCCGCCGTACCGCGCGCCGAAGCCGCCCGCGTAGACGTCGGCGTGCGCGAGGAGGTCGGCGGGGAAGGCGCTGAAGAACCCGACGATGTGGAAGGGTTGATAGACGGGCATCCCGTCGAGAAGCACGAGGTTCTGCGTGGGGGTGCCGCCCCGGACGAAGAGTTGCCCGCCCCGGTCGCCGGGAGCGACGAAGCCGGGGAGCGTGAGGAGGTATCCGGCGAGGTCGTACGTCACGTCCGGCAGGGGCGCGCGCGCGAGCGCCGAGGGCTCGATGGCCGTCAAGCCCGCCGCCCGCCGGTCGGGCCGGCGTTCGCTCTCGACGACGATCCCGGCCATCTCGGCTTCGTCCGCCGTCAGCCGGATGTCGAGCGTCCGTTCCTCGGCGAAGGTGAAGGCGAGCGTATCGGAGAAGGGCGCATAGCCGAGGAACGAGACGGTGAGCGCATAGCGCCCCGGTCGGATGCCGGTGAGCGCGAAGAAGCCGCCGGCATCGGCGGCCGTGCCGAGGCGTTCGCCCGCCTCGCCGGCGAGCGCCACGCTCGCGCCGGCGAGCGGCTGCGCGTCCGCGCCGTCGGTGACGCGCCCGCGCAGAGCGGCCCACTGCGCCTGCGCCGCCGTCGCCGCGCCGAGCGCCAGCAGAAAGAGCAGCGCCGCGCGCCGGGTCCACCAAGGGTGCGGGGGTCTCATACGCGATCTCGGGCGCGAGCAAGTGAGGAGGGGCGGGCAGGGTCCGGAAGCGTCCGCGGGCTTTGTCGGCGCGCTCCTCAAAGAAAATTCTCTTCGAGAAAAGGGTGCGGGAAAAGCATGTTCCGGATTCTCAGGCAAAATACGTCCTTACGGCGGAACAGCGCGCGTGTTCGGGGGATAGTAACGCAAGCGGCTCCCGCTCCGGGGCTCGCCGCGCCGACCACGTTTCCTTACCTCATGCCGTATCGTCCGGATGCACAAGCGCCTTCGTTGGACCTTTCTCATCATTCTCGGGCTGTTCTTCGCCTTTGCGCTTGCCGATTCGCTCGGCGTTTTCGACAACCGCCCGTACTATGAGGTCCCGCACGGAAATCATACGCACTACGTCCCCAAGGACTGCGACCCGCCCGTGACCCCCGGCGACGCCCCGACGCGCCCGCCCGCCCCCGACGAGCGGATCAACTGCCGGGGACAGATCGTGCCTAAATAGCTCGGGCGTGCGCTCGGGGAGCGGCAATCATCCCGCGAGCTTTTCGAGCGCCGCGCCGGAGAGACGCATCGTCGTCCAGTCGTCCATCGCCTCCGCGCCCAGCTTTTCATAGAAACGGATCGCCGGCTCGTTCCAGTCGAGCACGCTCCAGCCGAGGCGCGGGCAACCGCGCCCGACGGCGACGGCGGCGAGACGCCGAAGCAGAGCCAACCCCACGCCGCGCCCCCGGAAGGCAGGCTCCACGAAGAGGTCTTCGAGGTACAACCCCCAGGCCGTCAAAAAGGTGGAGTAGTGGGGGAAAAACAAGGCAAAACCGATCACCCTCCCGCTTTCCCGGTCCTCGGCCACGAGCGCTTCGAGCGGCGGCGACGCCCCGACGGCAAGGTGACGCCGCAGCGCCTCGACATCGGGTCGGGCTTCGTGGGCGAGCTTCTCATAAACGGCCAGCCCCGTGATGAGCCGGGCGAGGGCTTCGGCGTCGTCCGGCGTGGCGGAGCGAAGAAGAAAGGCGTCGGACATGGAAGAAGAGGCGCTCGGCTTCGGTCTGAAGTAAAACTAATAAAAACGGCCCGAATAGCCCGTTTTGAGATTTCGCCCCCCCGGGAACTCGAAGGATCCGGACGAACATACGGAAACGGCCGGCGGCGTCTTGCCGGGCGCTCACGTCCACAAGACTGCCCGAGCCATACCCTTCGGCTCAGACCCGACGGACGCGCGGCGGCAAACTACCGAACCGTTCTTCCGGAGGCAACAGCGACGGAAACGCCGGCCCGAAAAGGCCCGGCAGGGCTGCGGGAACGGTGGCCTGACGGGGGCTATGGCCGCTTGCCGGCGGACGATGCATTCCCCCGACACGAGTGAGGCCAACGATTCGCCCGATGATCACGACGCGCGGGAGGCCCCAACGACCTCCGGGCGCTTCACGAAGTCGCCGGCATCAGGACGTGCGCCGCTTCGAGGGCCGCTTCGAGGTCGCGGACGAGGTCGTCCACGGCTTCGAGGCCGACGGAGAGGCGGAGGTGGGGTGTTTGAACAGCAGTCACAGGGGCTCTTTAACCTCCCTGTTCTGCGATGTACTGACTAAAATTATTGAGCCTCTGGAGCATCTCGATGCCGTCCTGATGCCCCATCGTGTAGGACACGGAATCAGCCGTGAAGATGAACTTCCACTTGGTAGACACCTTCCGCACGGCACGGCGCCTCGCTCCCCTGCTGGTGGGCATAGCCGACTCCTCCCCATCGATGTCATACATCATCCCCATCTCGAACCCGCCCGGGAGCGCGATTTTGTAGAGGAGGAATTTATCCTGCTCTCGCCCCGTCGAGCCGATGACCTCGTTCAAAAAGGAGATCACATGTTTCAGGTCCTCTCTCCCGAGGAAGATGTACCCTCTTCTCCGGATGTTCTGCATCGTGACGCCCGCCGAGCTTCCCCACAGGCTGCCGAGGTTGCCGAAGGCCAGCGTCGTGGCCGCCACCTTGTCCTCGGAGCGATCTATCTCGATTTCCACGCCGTATAGATTTTCGTCGGTGGTCATGTTACGCAGGCGCACGAGCTTGAAAACAATGTGACCAGATGATCCGAACAGAAAGGCCGAATGGCTCTTCCGGATTTGGTCGAGACGCGTGTATTCGATGCGGGTGACGGTAGTGTCGTCGGAGGTGGTGTCCGGCTGTGCCTGCGATGGGGCGCACAAAAGTAGGCTGGCCACCAGGAAAAGCGATGCTTTCATGTTCATTGGTTCTGTTTAGCCGCTCTCCATCCCTAAACACATGACCCCGCCGATTTATAACCTCGCCGCCGGGGATCACTTAACGAAGACGTGCTCGATGGGGTAGTAATCAAGGTCGTAAGCTTCTCTACTCCGCTCCACCCACATATCGATGTTAGTGCTATCCGTCCTCGTATACTGCTACTCATACCCGTCCTCTGACAGCCAGCGCTTGATCTTGGGCTTCAGGCCCAGTCGCTCCTCTTCGGCCCTTTCGCGGACCTCCCACATACTGTATGGGGTCGCTTATGATTATCAGAGCCTTGACGAATGCACTGTCCCCCTCCAGGCGGATGCCGTCGGGCACCATGAGTCTGTGGACGGAGTTGACGCCGATGGCGATGAAGAATAGCAGGAGCGCGATGACACCGAGGAGGCTTACGATGAGTGCTTTCATGTTTAGTACCGTTGGGATCCTCCGGGGACATGATTATTGCGCGCGCTCTCATCTACATGACGTTTCTTTAACCTCTC
>JALSSK010000261.1 GCA_026984335.1 Rhodothermales bacterium | reverse complement strand
CCCTGACGCCTCGCTCCGGCAACCTCGTGCTCAGCGGGCACACCGTCGCCCCGAGCCGGAAGAGGGCGAGCATGATCGTGAGATATTCGATGCCGGGTGGAAAAAGCATCGCCACGCGGTCGCCGGTCCGCAGCCCGCGCGCTCGGAGCCCCGCCGCCGCCGCCGAGACGCGCCGGTCGAGCTCGCCGTATCGCACCGCCTCGTGTGCGGCGAGGACGGCGGGGCGGCTCGGAGCGTTTTCGGCCCACTTGCGGAGCGGGCACGGCATCTCGGTTCCCGTGTGATCCGGGTGCTTCACAGGCGTCCTCCGGCAATCGTTTCGAGGGCGTCCGGGCGCACGCGATGAGGCGCGCCCCAGAGATCGGCGACCGAGATCCGGCTCGAGAGGGTAAGCGGAAGCTCGAGCACATCCTCCCGGAATCGCCGATAGGTGTCGAGCCCCGCCGCCGTCTCTTCGCTCCCCGCACAGGCCGCGAGCGCCGCCACCCCGAGCGTGCCGACACCGGACTCGAACGCCGAGCTCAGCACCGGGGTCATCCCGAGGGCCGTCGCCGCAGAAGCCAGGCGGAGCGTCTTCGTGAGGCCGCCGCACAGGGTGGGCTTGAGGACAACCGCCCGGGCATACCGATGCTCGGAGAGCGCCTTCGGATCGAGCCCCGGCATCGTCTCGTCGAGCGCGACAGGCAACCCCGTGCGCGCCGCGAGGTCGCCAAGCCCGGCAGGATCCACAAGCGGCTCTTCGACATAGACGACCCGCGCGCCGCACACGCCGTCTGCGAAGGCCCTCGCCGTGGGCGGGTCCCACGCGCGGTTGGCGTCGAGGCGAAGGGACACGTCCGGACCGAGCCGCGCGCGCACCCGCAGCACCCGCTCGACGTCTCGCGCCACCGGTCGCCGCCCCACCTTGAGCTTGATCACGCCGTAGCCGCCCGCCTGCACCCGATCGGTTTCCGCTTCGAGATCCGCATCGTCCATGATCAAGGCGTTCACCGGGATCGAAGAGCGCGCCCGATGCGAGAGCGCCGAGGGTAGGTGTTCGCCTCGTGAGGCGGCGGAGAGGTTCATCATCGCGAGTTCGAGACCGAAGCGGACCGAAGGCAGCGGATCGAGCACGTCCATCCACACCCCGAGCGCGCGAAGCAGCGCCGCCGGTTCGTCCGGCCACACCTCGCGCCCCAACGTGTTGATCACGCGCGCGAGGTCCGCCTCCGCCGCGACGAGCGTCTCCGCACTGAAACCGGGGAGCGGCGCGACCTCGCCCCAGCCCGCTTGCCCATCGGCCGCACGCAACCGCACGAGACTTCCCTCACGGAAAGCGACCGTCCCCTCCTTCAGCCGAAGGGGACGCGCGAGCGGGAGTCGAAAGCGATAGATATCGTACGCCGTCAGCTTCATCCCGTCCTCAAACGATCCATCCGACGGAGAAGACGAGGCTGTAGAGAAGGAGCAGCCGGGCCGTCTCCCCCAGAAGCGGGTTGAGTGCGCGCGGATCCCGGACGGCCCTTAGCTTTCTCACGGAAGCAACCGCGAGGGGCAAGAGCGCGACCGTCGCCATAGCCCACGGATGGCTTCCATCCCACAGATAAAGCGCCACCGGCACGAACAAAGCCGTGCCGACACAGCATGCATAGAGCCCCACGCCGAAGCTCCTGCCGAGCCGCACGACGAGCGTCCGCTTCCCCGCCGCCCGGTCTTCGTCCACGTCGCGAATGTTGTTGACGAGAAGAATCGCCACCGACAGGAGTCCGGGCGCGATCCCCGCGACGAGCACTTCGGGGGGCAGCGTGAGCGCCTGCACGTAATACGTTCCCCCGACGGCTACGGGCCCGAAGAAGATGAGCACGAAGAGATCGGCGATGCCCAGATACGAGAGCGAATACCGTCCCGCCGTATAGAGCAGGCCGAAGAGGATCGCGCTCACGCCGATGATCACGATGGGCCAACCGCCGCGCCACATGAGATACCCCCCTGCCGCGACCGCGAGAGCGAAGGTGACGAACGTAGCGCGTTTCATGGCCTCGGGGCGCACGAGTCCCGCCAGCGTCACCCGAAGCGGCCCTTTTCGCTCGCTCGTGTCGGCTCCTTTCTCGAAGTCGGCGTAGTCGTTATAAAAATTGGTGCCTACCTGGATGAGCACCGCCCCGATCATCGCAAGCACCGCCGAGAGCGGATGCGCCGCGTGGTCCCCCGCCGCCATCGCCACGCCGACGAGCACGGGCGAGAAGGCCGCCCACAACGTCTTCGGGCGAGCCGCCCACATCCACACCTTCAGCCGCGAAGGACGCCGCGCCGGGGTCGCTTCCATAACCGTTTCGCTGGTTCAGGAGACTCAGGGACGATACCCATCCCGGTCGAACTCGGGCGGGCGTTTTTCGAGGTAGGCGTTCTTCCCCTCCTGGCCCTCTTCCGTCATGTAGAAGAGCATCGTGGCGTGACCGGCGAGCTCCTGAAGCCCCGCCTGCCCGTCGCAGTCCGCGTTCAGCCCGGCTTTGAGCATCCGGATGGCAATGTTCGAGTTGGCAAGAATCTCGCGGCACCACTGAACGGTCTCGCGTTCGAGCGCTTCGAGCGGGACGACCGTATTGACGAGGCCCATCGCCTCCGCCTGGCGCGCATCGTAGGGACGGCAGAGGAACCAGATCTCCCGCGCCTTCTTCTGCCCGACGATCCGCGCAAGATAGCTCGCCCCGTATCCGCCGTCGAAGGAGCCGACCTTCGGGCCCGTTTGCATGAACCTGGCGTTGTCCGCGGCGATGGTCAGGTCGCACAGCACGTGCAGCACGTGCCCGCCGCCGACGGCCCATCCGGCCACCATCGCGATGACGGGCTTCGGACACGTCCGGATCATCCGTTGAAAATCGAGCACGTTGAGCCGTTGCATCGAAGGATCGTCGGCCTCTTTGTACCCGTGATCCCCCCGGATGCGCTGATCGCCGCCGGAACAGAAAGCATCGGGCCCCTCGCCGGTGAGCACGATTACGCCGACGCTCCGGTCGTCCCGCGCCTCTCCGAGGGCATGCATCATCTCCCTGACCGTGAGCGGGCGGAACGCATTGCGCACCTCGGGACGGTTGATCGTGATCTTCGCGATGCCCTCGGTGTTGGTCCCGGGCACGCCTTTGTGATACTTGATGTCGGTATACGATCCGGCGTCCGCCCATTGAAACGGCCCGGACACCTGCGGTCGATGGGTAAAATGGTGCTTTTTCGACATATCGAAAGGGTTTGATTCAGACGGATAGGTTCTGAAGGAACGCGCGGAGGTGGGTAAGATACGCATCGGGCCGCTCGGCGTGCACGTTGTGCCCGGCGTGTGGCACAACGGCCGCCGTCGCGTGCGGTGCGGATCGCGCCACACGTCGGGCAAGGGCCGCATACTTCGCATCGAGCGCCCCGGCGAGGGCGAGCGTAGCAACCCCCAGGCACGGAAGCCGTTCCCACAGCGAAGGCATTTCCCCGGTCCCCATGCCTCGGAGCGCCCGCGCGAGTTCGGCGGGATCGTTTCGTCGACGCGCTTCGATCATGCGCTCGCGAAGCCCTTCGTGCCGGGCCAGGGAGGCGAAGAGCGGCTGCCGATACCAGGCGTCGAGGAAGGCCCCGAAGTCGTCGCACATCCGTTCGGCCCTCCGGCCGTCCACCGTGCGCCGGACGGCCCGCTCGGATGCGCGCGCCAGACCGGGCGAGGCGGATTCGAGCACGAGTCCGGCACAGCGCTCGGGATGATGGAGCGCAAAATGAAGCGCCACCCTTCCCCCCATCGAATAGCCGGCGAGCACGGCCCGGCGCACGCCGGCATCGTCGAGCACGCGAGCCAGCCCCGCCGACGCCCCCGCCGGCGTGTAGGCTTCCGCAGGGAGGCCCACCGAAGCGCCGTGCCCCGGCAGGTCGACCGCAATCCCGTATCGGCCCTCACACGCGGCGGGCGCCAGCTCCACCCAGTCCCGCGACGAACCCATGAATCCATGCACGAAGAGCACCGCCTCCTCGCGCGGTTCGCCCACGGTTCGGAAGGAGAACGTGCGCACGGGCGTCTTCTCCCGGGAATGGGAGCCCCGGAAGACCGGCTTCATGCCGACGCGCCGGCGGCGGGACGCATGGTCACGACCACCGATTTGTACACGGGCGTATTGCTCTTATGAGCGGTTTCGTGCACGGGCACGAGCACGTTCGCCTCGGGGAAATACGTGGCGATGCACCCGCGCGGGATGCTGAAGGGAACGACGGTGAACGCCTCCGCCACACGTCGCTTGCCCGCATAGGTCGAGACGAGGTCCACGCGATCCCCCGCCCGATATCCGGCCACACGCGCGTCCTCCGGATGCACGAACACGACCCGCCGCCCGCCCCGAACGCCCCGGTACCGGTCGTCGAGCCCATAGATCGTCGTATTGAACTGATCGTGGCTGCGGATCGTCATCATCAGGTATTCCCCGTCCTCGAGTCCGTGGCGGGGAGTGTCGTGCACGGTAAACTTAGCTCGTCCCGAGTCCGTCTCGAAGCGCCCCTCGCGGGCGGCGTTGGGCAGATAGAAGCCGCCCGGTTCGCGCACCCTCCGGTTGAAGTCCTCGAAGCCCGGAATCACTTCCGCAATGCGGTCCCGGATGCGGTCATAGTCCGCCGCGAGCGCTTCCCAGTCCACCGGGCCGGCGTCGCCGAGGACAGCCCGCGCCAGGCGCGCGATGAGGGCCGGCTCGCTCAGAAGATGTCCGGACGCCGGCTCGAGGTCGCCCCGCGACGGGTGCACGATGCCCATCGAGTTCTCGACGGTGACGAACTGCGGGCCGGATGCCTGCGCGTCGCGCTCGGTGCGTCCGAGGCACGGGAGGATGAGCGCCTCCGCGCCCGTGACGAGGTGCCCCCGGTTGAGCTTCGTGGAGACGTGCACGGTGAGGTCGCACGCGCGAAGCGCCTCGGCGGTGTATTCGGTGTCGGGCGAGGCGGAAAGGAAATTGCCGCCCAGGCCGAAAAAGACCTTCACCCGGCCTTCGTGCATCGCCTCGATGGCTTCGACGGCGTCGAGGCCGGGACGACGCGGCGGAGACCATCCAAAGGCGGCGGCGAGGCGGTCGAGGAAAGCGTCGGACGGCTTCGCCCAGATGCCCATGGTGCGATCTCCCTGCACGTTGCTGTGCCCGCGCACCGGACACGCGCCCGCGCCCGGTCTCCCGATGGCCCCCTTCAAAAGCAACAGGTTGACCATCGTCTGCACGTTAGCGACGGCGTTCCTGTGCTGCGTCAGCCCCATCGCCCAGCACAGGATGATCCGACGCGCAGGCGCGAGAAGGTCGACGGCGTGGCTCATCTGCTCCCGCCCGATGCCGCTCGCCTCGACCAGTTCCTCCCACGACGTCCGGCGGAGATCCCCGGCGAAAGCTTCGAAGCCTTCCGTGCGCTCCCGGATGAAGGCAAGGTCGAGCACTTCGCCGGGCCGCCGCGTCTCCTCTTCGAGAAGCATCTTCATGAGCCCCTTGAAGAGCGCCACGTCGCCGTTGATGCGGACCTGTAGAAAGAGGTCGGCGAGCTGCGTGCCTTTGCCGAGCCATCCGAAGACCTCCTGTGGATTGCGGAAGCGCTTCAGCCCGGTCTCGGGAAGCGGGTTCACGTGAAGGATCTTCGCCCCTCGTCGCTTCGCCCGTTGGAGCGTCGTGAGCATGCGCGGATGGTTCGTCCCGGGATTCTGACCGACGACGAGGATGACCTCGGCTTCTTCGAAGTCGCGGAGCGTCACGGTGCCCTTGCCGACCCCGATGACCTCTTTCAGTCCTCGCCCGCTCGACTCGTGACACAGATTCGAGCAGTCGGGAAGATTGTTCGTGCCGTAAAGGCGGACGAAGAGTTGAAAGAGAAAGGCGGCCTCATTGCTCGTGCGCCCGGACGTATAAAAAACGGCTTCGTCGGGCGTCTCGAGGGACTTCAGCCGCGAAGCGATCAGGCCGAAGGCCTCTTCCCACGCGATGGGCGCGTAGTGCTTCGCCCCGCGCCGAAGCACCATCGGATGCGTCAGCCGCCCCTGCTTGCCGAGCCAGTGGTCCGACTGACGCGACAGTGCTTCGACGGACCACTCGGCGAAAAACTCGGGCGTGGCGCGTTTTTTCGTGGCCTCCTCCGCCACCGCCTTCGCTCCGTTCTCACAATACTCGGCCATGCGCGAACGTCGGCCGTCGGGGTCGGGCCAGGCGCAGCCCGGACAGTCGAACCCGTCTTTCCGATTGACGCGGGCCAGCACGTGGAGACTGCGGCGCACGCCCATCTCGCCGAACGCGTGCCGCATCGCCGAGGCGACCGACGCCGGACCCGCGGCAGCTCCGCCGGGGTCCCCGAGTGCGGGAGGAGGCTCGGGAGCCGGAGGCTGTGCCGCGACGGCTCGCCCATCGCCGGACGATGCGGACGCGCCGCGTTTTTCCCGTGGGGTGCTTTTCATATGAGGTCGGTCGATATGCTCGGAACGGGCGGTTTCGCAGGGCCGAGGCGCCTCGAACGGGATCAGCCTTCTTCAGCCAGAGGATGCGGGAAAACGTCGTCGTCGGCTTGCGTCGAAGGACGATGGAGACACTTGTAGTCTTTCTCCACAATGATGCGGATCATGCCCCCACCGTCGAGGGGCTGAACGCCTTCGAAGCCCTCCCGGTCGGAGTCCACCCACGGCTCCACCCACGATTCGGGAACGAAGATCCGGAGGCGATTCTCGGAGAAGGCCGTCTCGAGCACGTCCGTTTTCGAGGACGCTCTCAGACCATAGGCGAGATAGATCCCCGCGCCAAACCACAGGGTATCCTCCACCTTACCGTCTTGCCGAAAGGTCTCCACCTCGGAGGGTTTCAGGCGTAAACGGATGCTGTTTTCATGGATGCGCAGTTTCATGACGCTGAATCACTTTATGAAGGAGATGCCGCCGCATGCGCGAGCACCCCGCCGTCTCCGGAGAGGCAACCGCGAATGCGCCACGGCGCGCTGTAGACGTTGTACCGACCTTCGCGCACGAAGCCGAGGAGCGTCACGCCGAAGGCGCGGGCCAGCCGGATCGCCAGACTCGACGGGGCTCCGACGGCCGCCATCACCGGCGCGCCGGCCAGGATCGCCTTCTGCACGAGTTCGAAGCTCATCCGCCCGCTCACGAAGAGCACGCCGTCGTGGAACGGGAGCCGACCCTCGCGCGCGGCGTGCCCGAACACCTTGTCCACGGCGTTGTGCCGCCCGACGTCCTCCCGTAAGACGAGGAGCCGACCTTCGGCATCGAACAGGGCAGCGGCGTGAAGCCCGCCGGTTTGCTCGAACACGCTCTGCTCGCGGCGGACCCGTTCGGGGAGGCGGTGGATGAGCGCCGCCTCGAGACGGGGACGGTCTTTCGGCAAATCGGAGCACGCGGCCATGCGGAGCGCTTCGAGGGACGTTTTGCCGCATACGCCGCAACTCGACGTCGTGTAAAACTGTCGTTCGAGACGATCCGGGCGGAACGTGACGTGTTCGGCGAGTTCGACCGTGAGCACGTCCCCTCCCGAGGCGTCGCTGCGACTCCGGAACACGCGGCAATCCCCGGCGACGTGGAGGAGGCCTTCGGCGAGGAGAAAGCCCGTCGCCAGCTCTTCGTCGTGCCCGGGCGTCCGCATCGTCACGGAGAGGCGCCGGCGCGTGCGCGCGTCGGCGGGGCCGTAGACGAGGCGAATCTCGAGCGGCTCTTCCACGGCGATCTCGTCAAAGGCAGGTGTGACCGTTTCCCCGGCGACCCGGTGCACGGGTGCGCGCACCACGCGCTGCTCGGCCTGCTCCGATGCGTTCATTCCCGATCCCCGATGATCCGTCTTCATGACAAGATAATAACGGCGGGCGACCACAAAAACCACGCGGCGCTAACCGACGGCTTCCGCCGCGCGAGATTCGAGGGTCCGGTGCAGGGCAAGATTCTCCTCACGGTCGGTCCGCACCTCGATGAGCGTGCCGGCGCGCCGGGCATGGGCCTCGCGAAAAGCCTCGACGAAGGCGGCTTTCGTGGTGGGATGCGCATAGGCGAGATCGAACATGCGGGCGGCGGGCTCGAAGGAGCGGCCGTGCGGCGTGCCGAAATACGGTTCGAAGATTTCCGGATGCCGGGCGATGGGGAGAAAATGGAAGATGCCGCCGCCGTCGTTGTTGACCGCGACGATCACGAACGGATGGCGCACGGTGCGGACGAGCGCGAGCGCGTTGAGGTCGTGGAGGAGGGCGAGGTCGCCGATGAGGAGGGTGACGGGAGCGGCCCGTCCGTGCGCGAAGCCCGTCGCCGTCGCCACGGTCCCGTCGATGCCGCTCGCGCCCCGGTTGAGGGCCACGTGCGGGGCCTCTCCGTCCGGCGTGGCGAAGACGTCCGCGTCCCGCACCGGCATGCTGGAAGCGAGCACGAGCCCGCCGGCGGCGGGAACGAGCCTCGAGACGAGGTGCGCCACGGCGGGTTCGGAGAGCGTTTCGTCCTCGGAAAAGAACGCCGTCAGGTGCGCCCGCACCCGGTCCGAAGCCGCGCGCCACGCCGACAACCACGGACGCGCCGAGCGCGGCGCGATCCTCGCGCCGAGCGCTTCACAGAATGCGCCGATGTCGCTCTCGAAACGATGCGACGCCTGATGCGCCGGGTCGAAGCGGAACGGATCGTTTCGGACGACGACGAACGGGGCGGGCCGGGATGCTTCGAGGAACCGGGACAGCCTTTTCGAAGTGGCGCGCCCGCCGAGATGAAGGACCGCCTCGGGCCGGTGCGCGTGCGCGAATGCCTCATTCGTGAGCACCTGATCGAAGAACGCGACGCGAACGGGCGCTTCGCAGTCGCGACCGAGCCGCACCTGCGAGCCGACATCGGGGAAGAGCGGCCACCCCAGACGTTCGGCCAGACGGAGGGCGGCGCGTCCCTCTGCCCGCGTGCGCATCCTGCCCGCCACCACGATCCCTCGCTCGATGCCCCGGAGCGACGCCGCGAGGTCATCCATCGCCTCCGACGCCGGCAGGGAAAGCGGCGGGGCATAGGTCGTGTACGGCTCCCCCGCCTCGAACCAGGCGTGGAGGCGTTTGCGCTCGGCCCCTGTGGCGCGGCGGCCTTCGTCCGGGGCCAGTGGTTCGCGAAACATACAGTTGAGGTGCACCGGTCCTCCGGGCGTCCTTCCTGCGCGGTAAACCGCCTGATCGATGGTGGTGAGCGCAACAGCCGGATCGATAGAGACGTCGGGCGCGGGGAGATCGAAGCGCCAGCGCACGTACGCTCCGAAGAGACCGGGCTGGTCGATGGTCTGATTGGCTCCGGTCTCGCGGAGCTCGGGCGGGCGGTCGGCGGTGAGCAGCACCATCGGCACGGCGTCCGTGGCGGCCTCCACCACGGCGGGCATGCCGTTGGCAACGGCGGTTCCGGAGGTGGTGATCCACGCCGCCGGACGCCCCGCGGCGCGGGCGTATCCGAGCGCGGCGAAGGCCGTTCCCCGCTCGTCGAAGTGCATCACCCGTTGAGCCTTCGGGTGCAGGGCCACGGCGGCCGTCAGGGGAGACGAGCGGGAGCCGGGGGCGAGGAAGAAGTGATCGACGCCGTTGCGAACGAGCTCTTCGATGAGCAGTCCGGCCCACAGGAGGTTTCTATTTGGCGCGTCGAAGATCAAGCCCGAACACCTTGATGAAGTCCACGATCTTGTGTTCGATCTCCTCCCATTCGGCGTCCGGGGTCGAGCCGAGCACGATGCCGGCGCCGGAGAAGAGCGAGAGGCGTCGTTCCCGCACGAGGCCGCACCGGAGCGCCACCGCGAACTCGGCGGCCTCGCGTCCGATCCAGCCGACGGGCCCGGCGTACCAGCCCCGGTCGAACGGTTCGAGATGCCGGATCGCCGCCTGGGCCGCGTCCTTCGGATAGCCGCCTACGGCGGGTGTCGGATGCAACCCTTCGAGGAGGTCGAGCGTGGTCACGCCGTCGCGGAGCGTCCCGTGGATGCCGGAGACGAGATGCCGTCCGCGCGCCAGCGCCATCTCCGAGGCCGCCGCATCCACGTCGAGCCGAAGGCACAGGGGCCGCAGCGTCTCGCCGATGCTCCGGCGCACATACGCATGCTCGCGCTGATCCTTCTCGCTGTGCATCAGTTCTTCGCGCAGACGCGCGTCGGCGATCGTCGTCTCGCCGCGCGGGCGGGTGCCGGCCACCGCCTCGCTCCACATCGACCGCCCTTCACGCCGGAAGAGCCGCTCGGGCGTCGCCCCCACGAACGCATCGCCCCCGGGAAGCTGAAACAGGAAGTGGAAACAGTTCGGCGTCACGCGTTCGAGATGCCGCAGAAGGCGCTCCGGCAAGATGGCATCGGCAAACGTATACGTCGCCTTTCGCGCGAGCACCACCTTGTCGAGGCCGGTGTTCGTGAAGGCATCGAGCGCCCATGCGACGTTGCGCCGCCAGCCCTCCGCGTCGGGGGCGTCGCGGCGGGTCGAAGGCAGAGGCAGCGGTCCGTCGACGGTCTCGGACGGCATCGTCAGAAGCGCGATCTCGGCCGAGATCTCCGGAAGGCGTTCCCGGTCGCGCGGGAGCACGAGGTTGCACGCGAGGCGATACTCCCCCTCCCGTCTCACGAGCTCGAAGCGCGGGAGCACGAAACGATACGCCCCGAACGCGCGCCATTCCTCCGCCACCGGGCGTTCCGTATCGAAGCGGATGCCGCCAAAATACCGCGCCCCGTTCGGCGCCGTCCGGAGGAGGGGCGCCAGGTGTTCGGCGAGGGGCGCATAGATCGGTCCGGCCTCCCCCGCGCACACGTCGGCGACGCCGGCGGCGGCCACCGCCCTCCCATCCCGGCGACCGGACCAGTACGCCTTGTCCGTCTCCTTTCGGGCGTGGAGCCAGTCGAACAGGTTCACCGGCGCCGTCGGAACGGACACCCGCACGATCTGCTCGCGTCCTGCCCGCGATCCGTTGCCCCCGTGCAAAACCCGGCGCACCTCCTCGAGGAGCCGCTCGCGCGCGACTGCCGCGTCCGGCCCGAGTTCCGTCGATATGGCGCTCCTGTGATCGTGCATACGAGCTCACTCCATGTATCGAAAAGCGCGGCGCTCCGTCGCTACCCTATGGGCGCCGCCTCGGCGGCTTCGAGGTGGGCGGTGCAATTGAGCAGGTCGGCCGTCGGCGCGCCGGCGCCGAAGCGCACCCGGTTGACGCCCGTATTCGCGTGTTTGATCTCGCGCATCCGTTCGAGGCCGTAGCCCGGCAGGATAGAGGCCAGCAGGACGCGTATGAAACGTCCGTGCGCGACCACGAGCACCGTCTCCCCGGGATGCCGCGCGAGGATGTGATCGAGCGCTTTCAGGCCGCGCGCCTGCACCTCCGCGATGGACTCGCCGCCCGTCACGGGCCGGGAAAAATCACCGGCCTGCCAGAGCGCTTCCATCCGTTCGTACATCGCGCGGACGCGCTCGTCGAAAGGCCGCCCCTCATAGTCGCCCCAGCTCATCTCTTCGAGGTCGTGGAGATGCCTCACCGGGACGCCGGGGTGTTTGGCCGCGACGGCGGACGCCGTCTCCCGCGCCCGGCGCAACGTGCTTGCATAGACGGCGTCGAGCCGCTCGTCTGCGAAGCGACGCGCGAGCGCATCCGCCTGCCGGCGTCCGGCTTCGTTGAGCGAGGCGTCGACCTTCCGCCCCTGCACGATGCGACGGCGGTTAAACTCCGTCTCCCCGTGCCGCACCACGTACAGCACCGTCTCCGAACCCTTACGCTTCGAACGCATGTTCACCTTGCTTTATGTCCTTTCGGGAGGCGGGAGAATACGCAAAAAACGACACGATTGCCTCCACGAAGCTTTTCCCGGATCATCCCCCATCGCCTTTTTTCCGGCTCCACGTTTGAAGGATGCGCTGCTCCATACGCTCCAGTTCGGGCAACGATACGCGGTGTTTCAGTGCGGCCCGATGGATGAAGGCGCGAAGCACCTGATCGGGCACGGGCAGCGCAAATAAGGCCCGGTGCAACCGCTCGGTCGCCGGCGCGACGAGGCGTTCGAGCAACCCCCACCGCAAAACGATGAAGCCGGCCAGTCCCGTCCACATCGCCGTCATCTGCCCGGTGGCGGCAAGCACGCTCATCATGAACACGTAGTAGATCCCCTGAAGGTACACGCGCCCGAAGAGCCGGAAGACCTTCGCCAGAGCCAGGCTGACCATCGCCGGCGAAAAGCTTTTCCACACGAGATAGAGCCCCAATCCGACCAGCGCCGCCTGAAGCGGCGACAGCGTCATCAGCAGGACCGGCATCGCCCATATCGTGAGGGTCCTCGGGGATTCGAGCCAGCGGTCGGCATAGTCGACGAGCTTCGCTATCGGGACGTATTCGAAGACCTTCTCGGCATATTCGTACAGGTCTTCGATCTTCGCCTGGTACCGGTATCCGGCGGACGACAACGTCCCGGCAGGAATGCCGAAGTCTCCCCTTTCGCGCGCGCGATCGCGTTTCCTTTTCATCCTGCCTTCTCCGCAGATGTTGGCTCATGAACGCGAGCCCCAACCGCTG
>JALSSK010000260.1 GCA_026984335.1 Rhodothermales bacterium | reverse complement strand
GGACGTGGACGTGCGCCGGTATACGTTCCGCCTCACGCTCAGCGACGACACCGACGCCATCCGGGGCGAGGCCACGCTCGCGGTGCGTTTCCTCGCCGGCGTCGACGCGCTGCACCTCGACCTGGCGGGGCCTGCGCGGGGCGGCGCGGGCATGACCGTCACGGCGGTGCGCAGCGACGGCGCCGACGCGCCCTTCACGCACGAGAACGACCGGCTCACCATCCGGCTCGAACCGCCGGCGGCGCCCGATGAGCGGCGCACCTTCACCATCGCCTACGAGGGCGTCCCCGACGACGGCCTCATCATCTCCGAGAACAAGTTCGGCGACCGCACCTTCTTCGGCGACAACTGGCCCGACCGCGCCCATCACTGGCTCCCGACCGTCGATCATCCTTCGGACAAGGCGATCTGCGAGTTCATCGTCACCGCGCCCGTCCACTATCAGGTCGTCGGATGCGGCGAGCGGCTGGAAGAGACCGATCTCCCGGGCGAGCTCCGCCGCACCCGCTGGCGCTCGACCGTCCCGATGGCGACGAAGGTGATGGTCATCGGCGCGGCCCGCTTCGCCGTTGCCCGCGTGGACGAGGTGGAGGGCGTGCCCGTCGAGACGTGGGTCTATCCGCAGGACCGCGACCCCGGCTTTTACGATTACGCGCTTGCCGAACGCATCCTCCGCTTTTTCTCCGGACACATCGGCCCGTATCCGTACGCCAAGCTCGCCAACGTGCAGTCGAAGACACGTTTCGGCGGCATGGAGAACGCGAGCAACATCTTCTACGCCGAGGGCTCCGTGACCGGCACGCGGCAGAGCGAGGGGCTGCTGGCCCATGAGATCGCCCACCAGTGGTTCGGCGACTCGGTGACGGAGCAGGACTGGCCCCACATCTGGCTGAGCGAAGGCTTTGCGACGTACTTCACGCAGCTCTACATGGAGTTCACCTACGGGCACGATCGCCTCGTGGCCGGGATGCGGACCGCCCGCGACCGCGTCCTCGCCTACGCCCGGCGCGCCCCGAACAGCCCCGTCGTGGATCCCTCCATCACCAACCTCATGGCGCTTCTGAGCCCGAACGCCTATCAAAAAGGAGCGTGGGTGCTCCACATGCTCCGGCACGAGGTCGGCGACGACGTCTTCTGGGACGGCATCCGAGACTATTACCGGCGCTATCGCGACGGGAATGCCCGAACCGAGGATTTCCGGCGGGTCATGGAGGAGGCTTCCGGACGGGACCTCGCGTGGTTCTTCCGGCAGTGGATCCATCGCCCCGGACAGCCGCACTTCGAGGGATCGTGGCGATACGCCGACGGCTCGCTCACGATCACGCTTCGTCAGACCCAACCCGGGCCGCCCTTCCGCCTGGCGCTCGAAGCCGGCATCTACACCGGCGACGCCCTCCTCCCCCGCATCGAAGCGCTCGACGTCGACGATTCCGAGGAGACCTTCACCCTCCCGCTCGACGCCGCCCCTTCCCGCGTCGTCCTCGACCCGAACACGTGGGCGCTGATGACGGCGGACTTCTCGGAAGAGTGACCGGCGGGGGCCGGTTCAGGCTACGCGCGCGCGGGCCGGCTCGTACGGGAACGACGCATGCGCCTGCAGATGTGCGATGAGCGCCGCGCGGTCGCCGGGCGCGAGGCCAAGCGCCACCGGACCCTCTCTCGTGTGGAGAAGCAATACTTCCGGCGGCATCCGGTTGACGAACACGCGCGTGCCGGCATAGCGGCGGTGATGCCGGTGAAAGACCAGCGCCGGGATCGTCTCCACCCGAAGCACCTCGTCCGAGGCAAGCATCAGCGCCTCCTTCCCCTGCCGGATCCGAACGCCCTCCGGCGTCACCGCCACCTCGACCGAAGGCTGGAAACCCAGCACACACGTGAGCGCATAGAGCGCGACGGCGGCGACCTGCCCGCCCCAGAACGCCATTGCCGCAGGACCGCCGGGGTTTGCCGTGACGGCGTCCTGCACCAGCGCCCACGCCGCGTATTGGGCCAGCGCCAGCATCGCCACCGCGCCCACGAGGGTGAGGATGAAGTACGCCTCCGCGCGGCGCGCATCCCCCACGCGGCGGCGCACCCAGCGGCCCACCAGCGAATAGCCCGGATGAAAGCGGGCCGACATGACAAATCGTTGCGACAACGTGACTTTCATGGGTTCGTCAAAACAAACTCGTGCGTCCGGGCGCGGGAATCGGGTCCCATGGGAACGGGTCCGGGACATCCGCGCGCGATCTTCAGGCAACGGGGTCCGGCGTCTCGCCCGGCGCGGCGGCGCCCCCCATGGGTCGCGGCGCGGGCGGAAACGTTTCGCCCGCCTCTTCCCGCGCGGGGGGACGCGACGCTTCTCCGCTCCTCGCCAGATCAAACGTCCAGTGCTCGCGGGTCGCCTGATAGGTGGTCACCAGCAGCGCGGTGGCCGGCACGGCAATGATCAGCCCGAACATACCCATAAAATAGCCGAAGACAAAGAGCGAGAGCAAAATCAGCACGGGATGCAGGCCTACTTTCTGGCCCAGAATGTTCGGCGTGAGCACGCTCTGTTCGAGAAACGACTCCCCCACCAGCACGGCGACCACGATGATCAGCTTGACGACGCCGCCGAAGGCGAGCGCGAGAAGGCCGCCGATCACATACGTGATGATGATGCCGAGGTTGGGAATCATGTTCAACAGCCCCGCCATCAAGCCGATCAACAGCGCAAAAGGCACGTCGAAGATCAGCAGCGCCGCCGACACGATGATCGCCACGATGGCGCTGATGGTCAGTTGCCCCCGGAGGTATTTGCCCACGAGCCCTCCGGCTTCCGTCAGATAATCCCGCCGCCCGTCGAAGGTGGGAAACAGTTCGATGAGCCGATTCCGGATGGCCGCATAGTCTTTCAGCGTATAGAAAAAAAGCACCGGGATGAGCGCCACGACGGTGAGGATGCCGAAGAGAGAGCTGATCGACTGCAGGACGGCTTTCGCCGCGTTCGGGACGCTGCTCGCCAGGGCGGTGGCCTGATCCTGCACCGCGCCGGACAGCTGCCCGATGAGTTCCTGTTTGTCGATGATGCCCGCCGCCTGAAGCTGATCGAGGGCGGCGAGGTTCCCCATCCATGTTTGCAGGTTGCCGATGCTGCCGAGGATCCGTTCCGCCAGCGATTCGAGCTGGTCGACGATGGTGGGCACGAGCATCAACAGAATCATCGCCACGAGGCCCACGACGAGCGCCGTGACCGCGAGTGCGGAGAGCCAGCGCGGCACCCGGAGCCGCCGCCGCAGATAGGCCACCACGGGATCGCAGAGATAGGCAAGCAGGTAGGCCAGCGCGAAGGGCAGCAGCACGATGCTCAGCCTGTTGAGCAGCCAGACCAGGAGCAGAAAACTGCCGCTCAGCTTTATGGCGCGCGCGGCCCGGTGCGCCCGCATCGGCCAGACCAGGATGAGAAAGGCCGCCGCGACGAGAAGCGGGTTCAGCATGTCCCGCATCTGATAGAGCAACACCAGAAAGAGGGTCAGCCCGCCCGCCAGAAGCGCGACCTCGGAGGCCGAGAGCGCAGCGGCGCCCGGAGAAGACGGCGGGGCAGTCTCCGTCCTGCGGCTGATCGGGGGAGGGGTTTCCGTCATGGCCTACTGCTCGTTCGACGATGCGCCGTCGCCTTCCGAAACCGCCGCCGCCGCCGATTCCAACCGTTCGGCGAGCGCTTTCAGGCGCTGCTCCCATTCGAAGAGCCGGCGCTCTTTTTCCTGGATCTCTCTGTACGTCTCGGCGAGGGCGCGCTCCCGCACCTCGAAGGGCGCCTGTTCCATGTGCCCGCGCTCCTCGAAATACCGCTTGAACAGCCAGTTGTGCTTCCCTGCCTCCATCAGCTCGGCAAAGCGAAAGGCCCCGAGCGAACCCCAGTTCGTCATGTTCTCCGCGTTCTGCGTGACCGCCCGCAGGTCCCCGGCGATGCTCTGCAGTGTGTCCGCCGTGGCGAGCAACGTGTTGTAGACCGCCGGATCGTTGAGCATCTTCGCCAGCGTGCCCTCGCCCTCGTTCACCTTGTCCAGGATGTCCTTGACGCCGGTGGTGGCCTCCCCCGCCAGCCCGACGAGCGCCTCGGCGTTGTCCGCCAGGTTGTTCAGCACCCGGCGCGTCTCTTCCGTCGTGGCGACGACGCCCTCGTACATGGTCGGATCGTAGATGAGACGCCCCAGCGTGCCCTGTCCCCGTTGCACGTCGTGCATGATCTGTTCGAAAGCCTGCGCCGCCAGTTCGAAGCGCTGCACCGAGGCGAGCGCCTTGTCCGTGATCTCGAACAGGTCGAACGGGTCCACCCCGGGGATGAAATCCCCCTCACGCACGGGTTCCCCCACCTCGGGCGAAGGCACCAGCACCACGATCTGATTGCCCACCAGCCCGTCGCTCTTGATCTGCGCCTGCGTGTTCTTGCGCACGAGGTGCTTCGCCTGCTCCGAGATCGCCATCGTCACGACGATCTTTTGCCCCGGCTCCTCCGGCAGGTTCACGCTCTCGACGCGCCCGACGTCCACCCCCTGATATTGCACCGAAGCGCCCGGCACCAGACCGGCCACCCGGCTGAACTCCGACCGGACGTAGAACGTGTTGCTGAACAAAAAGGAGCGGTTGGCCAGCGCGAAAAGCGCAACGATGAACAATAGCGCCCCGGCCAACACCAACAAACCCACACGAGCCTGACGCGACATAGGTCATTCCTCATACGTGAATAAATTGCGTGCAACCGCCCGAAGGCTTCCCCACGCACCCGGTGTGATGAACCGGACCGGCGGCGTGTTCCGCGCGCGCCCGCTTCTGCCCGCGCGCCCGCTTCTGCCCGCCCGGACGCGCCGCCCATCGTCTTCGCCCCCGGGGTGTCGTCCTTCATTCGCCGAAGAACTCCCGCAACAGCGGGTGCTCCGAGCGCCGAAGGTCTTCCAGCGTCCCCCGTTCGATGAAGCGGCCGTGATACAGAAAGAAGGCCTCGTCGGTGATGATATCCGCGCACAAAAGGTCGTGCGTGATCGCCACGCCGGTGATGCCCCGCTCGTCGCGGAGGCGCACGATCAGCTCCGAGACGAGGCGCACCGAGATGGGGTCGAGTCCGGTCGTCGGCTCGTCATAAAGGAGGATCTGCGGTTCGAGGATGATGGCTCGCGCCAGCCCGATGCGCTTCTTCTGCCCGCCCGAAAGCTCGGCGGGATAGTTCGGCGCTTTCGCCCGCAGGTCGACCCAGTCGAGCGTCTCCTCGATGCGCGCGCGGCGTTCCCCGGGCGTGAGGTTGGTGTGCCTCCCGAGAATGAAATCCATGTTCTCAAAAACCGTCATCGAGTCGAAGAGCGCGCCGCTCTGAAAGAGGTATCCGATGGAAAGGCGCATCTCGTCGAGCGCGTCGCCTTCGAGCAGGTCCATCCGCTTGCCGCACACCCACACCTCGCCCCGATCGGGCCGGAGCAGTTGCACGAGGTGCTTCAGAAGCACGCTCTTGCCCGACCCCGAGCCGCCCAGGATGACGGCGTTCGTTCCTTTCCTGATCGAGAGGGAAACGCCCTTGAGCACGTGGTTGGCCCCGAACGACTTGTGGAGGTCGCGCAGTTCGATGATCGTATCCGGCGGCGGGGGCGCAGCGGCGGCGGCCGGGGCGCTCGGTGTGGACGGCTCGGGCACGGGCGGGGTACGTTGGTTGTTCGGGGGTGACGGTAGACGTTCGGGCCAACGACCGGCCGGGGCGATGCGCGAGGCGCCCCCGCCGATGCGGGGCCTTAAAAGAAGGTGATCGAGAGCCGCACGAGGACGACGTCGGCCAGGAGGATGAGCAGCGACGAAATGACGACGGCCTGCATCGTCGCCTGCCCGACCTCGCGCGTCCCGCCGCGCACGGTGTAGCCCAGATAACAGCTCACGATGGCGACGATGAAGCCGAAGATACCGGTTTTCATCGTATCGATGATGATGTCGTGAAAGCGGAGGGCCGAGATGGCATTGTTGAAGAAGACGCGGTAGTCCATGCCGGAAGCCAGCACCGATTCGAGGTATCCACCGAGCATGGCGAGGCTGTCGGTCCATATGGTGAGGATGGGAAACATGAGCATGCACGCCAGCACACGGGTGATGACCAGGTAATGGTACGGCTTGAGCGCCGCCACTTCGAGCGCGTCGATCTGCTCGGTCACGCGCATCGAACCGATCTCGGCGCCCATGCCCGCCCCGAGGCGTCCGGCCAACACCAGGGACGTGAGCACCGGCCCGATCTCTTTCACCACCGAAAGGGCCAGCGCGCTCGGCAAGATCGCCTCCGCGCCGAAACGCACCAGCGTGCCCCGCGTCTGCATCGAGAGCACGATGCCGATGGCGAAGCCCGTCACCGCCGTGAGGACGAAACTCTTCGTCCCCACCTCGTCCATCTGGTTGACCAGTTCCCGCCCTTCGTACGGCGGACGCCAGAAACGCCGGAAGAACGTGACCGTGAACAGGGCCAGCTCGCCCGTGCGTTCCATCACCCGCTGAAACGGCCCGAGATCATCGGAAAGAACCCCTCGAAATGCCATAAACGATTGGTTTTTAAGAAGACAAACAACCTGCTCCGGACAGACCGTGAGGGACGGCTCATCATGGGTTGCGCGAGAGGTCCGCTCCTTCCGGGCCATCCCCTTTTCGAAAACTGCATGCAACGTCGTTCCCGACCGGGGTCGGCGGTGAGTAGGTTTCCAGGCATCCATCCGATGCCCCCGAGTCATTCCCCCTAAAACGCGTATTCCCACTTCACGTTAATACGAATGATGGAGCCGCGACGCAACAGCCGGAGCAAAAGTCGGTCGATCACCTCATACTCGATCACCACCTCGGTCGGGTTCTCCTCCACCACCCCGGCCTCGGTTCGTCGGAAGGTGATCGGCCGGCTGACGGCGACGTACAGCCGGGGCGAGACGTACTTACCCGCCGTCAGCGTCGCGCCTTCGAGGCCGTTTTGCTCGATTTCGACCACGTCGAGGCCCAGGCTTGCTCCCGCGAGGCTTTCGATGAGCGAGGCCAGCTGTCCGATGGCCGCCCCGGCCGCCGGATCGAGGAGGGAGCCCTTCCCTTCCCCCGCGCTCCCGATCCGAAGCGCTTCACTGGCCGGTCGCCCGAAAGCGAGGTAGGAGACGATGTCGGCAAACTCCATCTGGGGATCGGAGCCGAGGGAGAGGTCGAGCGCTTCCGGTGGTCCTTTCAACGTGAGCGAGATCGTCACCTCGTCGTCGGTGGACTGGCGCGCCTTCACCACGTACACCGCCTTGATGTCCATGAAAGGATCGGTGGGCGGGCCGTTGAACGTGAGCGTGCCGCGTTCGATCCGGAAACGTTTGCCGAACTGGATGATCCGGCTCCGGTCCGGGATCACTTCGATGGCGCCGAAGACGAGCGGGTCCTCATACGGCTGCTTCTGCACGTCGAGGTTGCCGGTAAACTGGATGTCCATCGTGGGATTTTTCTTCGAGCGCAGCCAGGAGTCGCGTTCGAGGCGCACGGTCAGGTCGGTGATCGTGAGCGCTTCGTAGAAATCGAAGGTGGTGGTGTCGGCTTCGGAGAGGCGCAGGCCGAAGCGCTGTTCGAGGATCTGTTGATCGTTCTCGGAGAGCTTGACCGCCTCGAACTCGTCGCTCGTCAGTTCCTCGGTGAGGAAGACGTCCGCGCTGATGAGCGAGACGTCGCCGCTGAGGATGGGGCTCCGCGTGGTGCCTTGGAGCGTCAGGTCGGCGGCCGTCACGGCGTGGTACACGCGGGTGTCGATGGCGAGGAAGTCTTCGGCGCTCATCGTGAGGTCGAACGCGCCGAGCGTCAGTTCGGAGAGGCGCACCGAGCCCCTGCCGATCAGCGTCCCGCCGCCGGAGCGCACCTGGAAGTGGTTGACGAGCACCCGGTTGTCTTCGAGTTCCGTCTCGACGGTGACGCCCGAGAAGACGAGGCTGTGCCGGGGTCGTCCCAGTTTCGGCAGCCCGATGCGCCCCTCGTCGAGCATGGCCGTTCCGCTGAGCAGCGGCGCATCGACCGTGCCGCGCACGTCCACGTCGGCGGTGAGCCGCCCCTCGAGCCGGTCGACGAGCGTGCGATCCATGAAGGGCATCAGCCACCCGAGCGAGAAGTCTTCGGACCGGATCTTGAAATCGACGGCGCTTTCGGGCGCGGCCCGCTCGGCATCGACCCGGAAGCCCGCCGCCTCGTCCGCCCGCGCGGTCAGGCGAAGGTCGAGCGGGAGCGTGCCGCCGAAGCGCAGTTCGCTGCCCCGGTCGTCGGTCAGGAGCGCATCGAGCACGAGCGCGAGGTCTTCGTATGAAAGGGTCACCGCCATGTCTCCGACGGCCTGACCGGAGAGCGAGAGGTCGAACTCGAGCGAGCCCTCGGCGACGGGGGCCGAAGCCGCGCCGCCGAGCGTGAGCCACCCGTCGAGCCTCCCGCCGAGGCCGTCGTACCCGAGCAGGTCCGCCACGGCGTCGAGGCGGAACTGCTCGATGGTGAGGATGAGGCTCTGTTCGCCGTCGAGGTCGATCTCGCCGTCGAGCGCGATCTGCTGGTTGACGCCTCCGTCCCCGGCGGCTCCCCTCTCGCTGAAAAGGAGCAGGTTGCGCACCTCGTACCGCCTGCCCCGCCGCTCGACGTGGGCGGGCTGAAGCAACTGCCACCGGTCGGCATCGAGACGGAGACGAAGCGAGTCGAGCGTAAGGCGTTCGCCGCCCGGCTCGAAGGAGACGCGTCCGCCGAGGTAGCCGTCCCGCCGGCGGTCGAGGCGGGTGTCGAGTTCGAAGCCGAGCGAGTCGGGGCGGTATTCGGCGAGAAGGCGCGTGCGCTCGACGGTGAAGTTCGGAAAGGAGAGGAAGCGAAGGTCCGCCCGCGCCTCGGCCTCGGCCACGGTGCGGTCTTTCGCGAAAGCGCCGAGGAGACGCGTCCTGACGCGGGCCACCCGCAAATCGCCCACGACGAGGCTGTTCAGGTTCACGTCGAGGTCGAAGCGAAGCGCGCCGGGGCGCCCCTTCAGAGCGCCCGTCAGATGCCCGTCGCCCAGACGCAGGCCGTCGGCGTCGAAGAAGGCGGCCACGGGCGCGAGGGCGAACAGATCGGCGTCGAAGTTGAAATCGGAGGCGTGCACGCCGCGCGTGTCGAAAAGCGCCACCGGCCCCCTTCCGGAAAGGCGGGCCACGTTCGAGCGGACGGCGAGCGAATCGACGCGGAGCAGCCCGTCTTCGAGATGAAAGACGGCGTCGGCGCGGTCGAGCGTGAGGCTGTCGTACCGAGCGCCGTCGGCGTGGAAACGGCCGTCGAGACGCATATCGTCGGGTTCGAGCCCCTGGCCCGTCACCTCGAAGTCGAACGAGAGCCCGGCGCGGATCGCGTCGAGGCCGGCGAGCGCGGCGAGATCCACATGGTCGCCGCCGCCGCGCAGGGTATAGGCGGGCCGGTGATCGAAGAAGCGCCCCTCGGACTCGAGCGTGACCCGCCCTTCCTCGAACGCCAGGTCCGCTTCGAGACGCATCTTTCCGCCGGCGAACACCGCCTCGAAGCCGCCCCCGGTGAGGGCTTCGTCATTGAAACGCGAAGGCCGATCGGCGGCGAAGGTGAGGCGGGCCGCCAGGTCCATCGTGGCCGGGTCCGTGCCGCTTCCGTCGAGAACGAGCGCCCCGTTGAGCGCCGTACGAAGGCCGGAACGCCCGAGCCACGCACCCGCGTCGAGACCGGAGAAGCTTCCGTTTTTTATCGAATAACCGAGGTTTTCACGCCGAGTGTCCAGCCTGCCGTCGAGACGAAGCTCTCCTTCGGGCATCGAGAGGCCGAGCCGGTAGTCGAGCACGCCGCCCGACCCGTTCATCGTGACGAAGCCGTGGGTCAGGGGCTGGTCGTTCACGCGCGAGGCGGCGAGGTCGAGGCGGGCCTCGAGGGTGAGGGCGGCGGGATCGGCGCCGCGCCCGGCGAGCGCGAATCGGCCGTTGAGGTCCGTGGCAAGCCCCTCGAACGGCGTGAACGCGGCGAGGTCGAGGCTGCGAAAAACGCCTTCGGTGAGCGTGAATGCGGGGGCCGCGTCGAAGGGGCGCATCCGCCCGGCGAGCCGCACGCCGCCGCCGCCGAGGCGCGCGTCGACGCCGAAGGTGAGCGCGCCGGCTTCGAGCGCGGCGCGGAGATCCGCCGCATCGAGGACGTATCCGTCGTAAAAGCTGTCGTGGAGACGCGCCGCCGCCGAGAGGGTGAGCGATTCGGGGTCCGTGCCCCGACCCGTGAGGGAGAACGTCCCCGAGAGCGCGCTGCGCGTGGTGTCGCCGAGGAGCGCCAGGTAGGGCAGGTTCTCGATGCGGCCGTCTCGGATCGTGTACGTGCGTTCGTCGGCAAGCGCGGCGCTTCCGGCGGCGGAGAGGCGCGCGCCGGGAAAGACGAGCCGTCCGTCGAACGTGAGCTTTCCGCCCGTGAGCCGCGCGTCGAGGCGCCCCGATTCGAGCCGGGCGGCGTTGATCGGGGAGGGGCGTATGGTGAGGCGCGCCGTCAGATCCGCCGTCTCCGGATCGAAGCCGGTCCCGGCGACGTGAAGCGTCGCGCCGAGATCGCTCGACTGCGTGGGATCGTCGAGGAAGCGCCCGAGGTCGAGGCCGCGCACGTCGCCCGTGAGGTCGTATGCGGGCCTCTCGTCGAAGGGACGGACGACGCCGTGCAGGGTGAGGGCGGCGCCGCGCACGCCGCTCGTGAGCTCGAGCGCGGCGCGCCCGTCGTCGAAGGCGGCGGTGAGGGCGGTGCGTGCGAGAGGTTCTCCGGCAAGCCGGCTGTCGAAGAGCACGGCGCGCACCGCGCCGCCGAGGCGGTCGCGTGCGGGACCCGCGAGGTCGAGCGAGACGTCGGCGTTGACGAAGCCGGCCGGGTCTCCGCGGGCGAAGCTCCGGAGGTCGAGGCGGCGCGCCGTGGCTTCGAGCCGCACGACGGGCGCCTCGGCGAGGTCCGGCGTGAGCGCTCCGCGCACGGTGAGGCGCCCCCCGTCCGAGAAGCGCGCGTCGAGGTCGAGGTCGGTCAGGCGCCTCGTCCCGGTCACCCGCACCTCGGCCTCGACGGAGCCGCCCGGATCGAGCACCGGGACGAACGGGGCGAGATCGCCGAAGGCGAGCGGATGGGCCGTGAGGACGAAGGCGACCGAATCTGAGGGGAGCGACGCTCCGGACCACGGCAACGCGCCATGCGCCGCGAGGCGGCTGACGTCGGAACGCAACTCGAAGCCCGCAATCGTGAGGCGACCGTCCCCGGCCTCCGCGCCGAGATGCACGCGCGCCTCGCGGCGGCTCCCCGGCGGAGTGAAGCGCGCCGTGAGGGTGTCGAGCGTGAACGCCGTCGTCTCGGCCAGACGGACGTCGCGGAGCCGGAGCGCGAGGTCGTCGAGGCGGAAGAGGGAATCGCGGTCCGGCGCGAAGAAACGGGCCTCGGCGCGCCCGGCGCGGAGCGTCGCCGCGTCGAGGCGGATGCGGAAGCCGCTCGCCGCCGTGTCCGCCGCCGTGGTCTCGAGCGGGAGCGCGTTCACGAGATCCCACGACCCGTCCGCTTCCTGGCGCATGGTCACGACGGGCCGGACGACGGCCACGCTGTCGAGCCGGAGTTCTTTCCGAAGGAGCGGCCACAGCCGGTATCGCGCCGTCACCGTGTCGATGTGGGCGAGCGGCGTCCCGTCCTCGCGCACGAGGCGAACGTCGTAGAGCGCCAGACGGGTGAACCCGTTGCCGCCCGCCCGGCCGACCTCGAGGCGCGCGCCTTCGAAGAGGTCGAGACGGTCGAGCGCGAAACGTACGGCGTGCGTCGCGCCCCACTCGGTCCGGAGCGCAAGGGCTGCCCCGACGAGCATGAGCGCAAGCCCGAGAAGCGCGCGCAGCCCCCACCGCCGCTTCCCGGCGACGCGCGGGGGCGGGGTCTCGCTCGACTCGGGCGTGGGTGCGCGGTTCATCGACTCGCAGAAACAATCGGTGGGAAAAAGACGGGCCGCCCGGCCCGCGCCCGCTTGTATCCCCGAGCGGGCGTGCGGGTTCGGGCGAAAGGCGCCCCGGCGTGGAAAATACGGAGACGCCTCCCGGAACCTATCGCTTGTCTTTCAACACACGGATCGCCTCTTCGAGCACCATATCTCTGCCGTTAATGATGCTCCCATTCCCGGGAATATAAATATCTGGAGCTATCCCGTGATCTTCGAGAACCGTTTGATCCGTCTTATACGCGATCCAGCTTGGAATACGATATTTGGTCCCATCAGCCAAACCGTATTCCCGGGGGTTCCCCGAGCTTCCCCTCGTCGTATCCCCGATACTGACGACGTGATCCAGCGTCTGCATCATCAAGATAAACGACTCGGACGAACTCATGCACCTTTCCCCGATCAACAAAGCCACGGGTGCGGTAAATTGCCAGGCTCCGGTGGGTGAAAAACTCCTTGACCGGAGCGGCGTAAAGTCATCATGATCCGGACCCTTTCTAAATTGGTGATAGGCATAAACGTTCGTGCTCTTCGTAAACCTTCCGGCCACCTCCTGTGCAAACGTTTCATTCCCGCCATT
>JALSSK010000259.1 GCA_026984335.1 Rhodothermales bacterium | reverse complement strand
AGCTGTGGGGCCTCGACGCTTCGGAGGCAAGCCTCCACCACCTCGCCGCCGAAAATGCATCCGTGGCATATGTCCAACTGCGCGGGCGGGTCAGGCGCTCGTGGCGCGGCTCGCCCCGGTAGGCGTATCGGGCCAACTTCAGGTTCGGAGACAGCCGCAGTTCCATCACCCGTTGCATCTCGTCGGCTCCCGACCAGTACCGGCGGTCTCCGGAGATCGAGACGACGTCCGGGTGTCGGCGGATCATGCGCGAGATCAGGATGAGGCCGCCTCCCTGATTGCCGACGAAGAAGATCGGCCGCCGGATCGGGACGTGTTCGTACCGGCTGAAAAAACGGCGTAGGTCGAGCAGCCGGCGGTTCCGCCGCCAGTGATAGACCATCGTGTTCAGCCCGGAGGAGAGGTTTGCCATGGCGCGCGTGGGAGTTACGGAGCCTTTCGTGCAAAGGGTTATGGTGGAAGATCACCGTGTCGGGTTTGGCGAGGGGTTGCGCGGGGCGCGGTGGGTACGTCCATGGAGTTCAGTAAGGTTTCGAGGAAACGCTCGATCGTGTTTTCCCGGGCGAAGCGCCCGGCTTCTTCCTCGTCGAAGGGCAGGGCGTCGGGCCGGGTGAGGGCGAGGACGAGCGCTTCGGCGAGCGCCTTCGGGTCCGTGGTGTCGACGGCCAGGCCAAGGCGTCGCCGACGGATGTGCTCGCCGAGGATGCCGTAGTCGCTGCCCACCACGGGCGTTCGCTCGGCGGCGGCGCGGACAAGCACACCGCTCGAACCGACGTGCCGGACGTAGGGCAGCAGCGCCAGATCCGAGGCCCGAAAGAGATCCTGTATCTCCTCTTCCGGCACGAATGCGTCCCGGAGGACGATCTGCAGGCGGGTCCGCTCGCGGAGGCGTCTGATCGCTCCGTGTACCTGCGCGGCCTCGCGCTCGGCCACGGCGCCCGCCAGCACGATGCAGATGCGTGCGGCGTCGGCGTCGGGCACGTGCGCGAGGGCGTCGAGGAGGGCAAGGACCCCCTTTCGCTCGTCGAGCACGCCGAACATGAGCGCCGCCGTGCGTCCCGGCTCCACCCCCAGAGCGGCCCGGACCCCCTCCGGCGAGCGGACCGGCGGCGTGCGCTCGATGCCGTCCGGGAGCGCGACCGCCCGCGCCTTCGGGGCGAGCTTCCGGACGTGCGGGACGACGAAGGGATCGAAGCAAAACAGGTTCAGGAAATGCGGGTTTCGAAGCGCGGCGGTCAGCACGACCTTTTTGCGAAAGCCCCGCACCTTCTCTTTCAGATCGGGAGACGCGCCGCCGAGGATGTGATAGTGGAACGTGGGACGAAAATAGATCCCGGAGAAGCGCACCGGGAAGTCGAACCGAAGGTCGAAGGCGAGGGAGAGCTGCACGTGATCGAAGTACATCAGCAGGCAATGATCCGGGCGCAGGGTGCGGACGTATTTGCGGAGCAGCCGCCCGTGCTCCCGGTCGTTGCGGACGAGCCGGAAGGGTCCCGGCGGGTCGATGCGGACGCGCTCCCGGATCGGGACCAGCGCGATGCGCTCCGTCTCGGCCGCTTCCACGAGCGCCGGCAACGCGGGGTATTTTTCCAAAAAAGAAACGGGCACGACGATGCTGAGGCGTCCGGGGGGCTTGTGCCGCGCCCAGTATTTGATGATCTGTTCGATATGATGCCCGTGATGCCCGCCCGCATAGAGGTCGAAGAGCATCAGGTGCGGGCCTTCAAAGGGCGTGGAGCGAGGGGCCATGCGGAGCGAAGGGTCAGGTCAATGTGGGAAGGCCGTGTGCGTCGGGCGAAGGCGTCGGAGGCAGCGCGTCAGCAGGGCGGCGAGGATCAGGACCTCGGAGGCCGGGAGGACGTAGCAGAGCGCGAAGACGCCATAGTGGGGAATCAAAAGAAGGTTGGCGATGAGGCAGACGAGCGAGATGATCCCGAGCGTCGCGGCCAGATAACGTTGTTCGTCGGTGGCCATCATGACCACCGAGAGCAGCCCGTTGACGCTCATCAGCGGGTAGGCCCACACCATGACGGCAAGCAGGTCGGCCGAGGGCGCGAACTCTGCCCGCCCGCCGCTCAAGAGAGCGATCACCGGCTCCCTGAAGACGGCAAGCGGAGCCGCGATGGCCAGTGCGGCGAGAAACGTGCCGCCGGTGCTCAGCCAAACCAGGGAATACGGATCGGCTGAGATACGGCGACGCAGCGAAACCACACAACGGTGCGGGGCGGTTACGCCAACTCGAAGCGAGCTTTTCGGAGAACTTTTAATTAACGAAAAACGAATGGGGGGTTTCCTTAAGAACACGTAAAATCAAAAAAAAATGAAGGAAAATGAGGGAAGCGAGAAGGTGTGAGGAAACACTGCCGCTATGCATCTGCAATGCCTGGAGGGCAGGGATACCCCTTATAGATGAGGGTAGACCAGAAACCGCGACGCTGTGACGGCAGGAAACGTTTTTCGGAAGCTATACTCCACTGGGCCACGCCGCATACTGGCGCGGGGGGCGCTGGGGAGCTTTGGGGTCAAGGTGACGGGCGCAGGACTGGCGCTGCTGGTTCAGGTAACCTTCACCCGCTTGCTGGGCGTCGAAGAGTATGGCCGGTATATCTATGTCCTCTTCTGGATGCACGCGGTAGCCTTACTGGGAGTAGCAGGCTTCACGACGGCCTCGGTTCGGTATGTGGCCGATTATGCAGGGAAGGGGCAGTGGGGGTTGCTCC
>JALSSK010000258.1 GCA_026984335.1 Rhodothermales bacterium | reverse complement strand
CGCGCCTCCGACTGCTCCGCCCGGATCCGCCGGTCGAGCAGGAGCCCGGCGACCACCGCCGAGGTCTGTCGGCCGATGCCGTACTTGCTCTCGAAAACCTGTCCCCGATTCAGAAGGGTGCGCACCAGTTCCGGCATGGTGAACCCGCCCGCTTCGCGGAGATAATGCCCCCCGAGCGTCATCGAGACGAGGTTCATGAGGACCACGATGGGTGAGAAACGTTCGCGCGAGGAAAGGGAACGGGGATGGATCCTTCGCATGCGGCGTCCCGACTCGGCCACGTACACTTTCCGCTCCGGATACCGGGCGCACAGCCGGGCGAGCAGCACGTAATCCTCGCTCAGCCGGAAGAAGGGCTCCGGCAAGAGCGGAACCATCTCGTCGGTTCGAAAGAGTGACCCGGCCACGAGCGCCCGCATCTCGCCCGTGCGGACGAGGTATTCGAGCACCTTCCGACCAGTCCATCCGTGGAAAGGCCTGCGGTCGTATTGGGGCACGGCCTCCCGGTCCGCGGCAAACTTGTGGATCTCCGGCATCGTCACGAAGAGCACGTCGTCGTGGCGGCGCTTGATCTCGGCGGCTTCGGCGAGGAAGGCGGCATAGTCGACGTTATAGTCGTCGTCGCCGCAGAACATGTAGTGGCTCGTCTCCACGCTTCGCACGCCCACGCCGATGGCGTGCGCCACGCCCCGGTTCGGCTGCTCATCAAAGATGGTCACCGTCCGCCCTTCCGTCCGCGCCCGGAGGTCCGCGACGACTTCCGGCGCGCACCCGTCGCACACCATGTGGATGCGGACGTCGTCCCACCGCCCTTCTTCGAGGTACTGCAGAAAGTACTCGGTGCGGTTGTGCGTCGGGATCACGACGGTGAGGTCGCAGGCGGGATCGAACACGTCCGGTGCGGAGGACGAGGGGAGCATTTCCGGGTTCGGCATCATCGAATCGGTCTGGGAGTGGAAAGAGAGGGTGTTCGCGGGTTCAGACGGCGGTGCGCAGGCGGACGCGCTCGGCGAGGCTGCCCGCCTGCGGCTCCCGGTCCGGACCCGCCGGCGCGGCCGTGAGCGAAGCGAGGATCGAGCGGATCTTCGCCATCTGCTTCTCGAGCGAATAGTGTCCTTCGATGAAGGCGCGGTACGTGGCCGAGTCGTACTCGGGGGAGGTGATCATCGCCACCGCTTCATCGACGGTGTTGAAGAGCATTTCCTCGGCCCAGATCTCGTTGGCGAACGGGAAGTTGTGCACCACCGGCTTGAGCCCCCGCGCCATGCTCTCGGCAATGGCGTATCCGAAGCTCTCGTGGATGCTCGTCGAGAGGAGGTAGTTTTTGTCCTCCAGCCAGGCGGAGATGTCCGACTGCCACCCGTCGAAGTGCACGTGGTCTTCGAGCTTCATCACGCGCACCATGTACTCCCAGTACAGCCGGGCCGTCTGATCCTGAAAGGTACCTGCCAAAAAGAGGCGGTAACGTGGATCTTCCTGCACGAGCCGAGCCATGATCTGGAGCAACATCATCGGGTTTTTCCGGAGGTGGACGTATCCGATGTACGCCAGGTTGAAGCCCGGTTCACGCGCCTGGAAGGGATAATCTTCGAGGTTGACGCCGTTCTGCACGACCTCTATCGCCACGCGGTCGCGCAGGCGAAAGACCACGCCTTCGAGCAAATGGCTCAGGTGTTCGGTGACGAGCATGAGGCGATCCACGTTCTTCCAGCGAACGTACGTCGGGAAATTCGTGAAGGCCTCGTACCGGTGGAGACGACAGACGATCTTCTTCTCGGCCGCCATGGGGAGCGCGCTTCCGTGAATGAGCGGTTCGTTGCACCACTCGAACCAGCAAACATCCGCCCACTCCATCGCCGCTTCGACGCCGTTGACGCCCTTGACGGAGAACTTCCGCACCTCATAGTCCGGCGCGAGCTCCCGCAGGATGTCGTCGAGGAACTGATCGAGGTCTTCGCGCACGATGAAGGCGATCTTCGGGCTGAGGACCGGCTCGGTGATGCCGGCCTCGCCCAGCCGCTTCCATCCCGGCGCGATCTGTTCGAGCTGATCGCCTTCGGCAATGCGGAGGGCGCGCGTATAGAGGCGCGCCGCTCGTTCGTGCGCGCCGCGTTCGAGGAAGAGGTTGCCCAGCATGAGCAGCGCGGTGAAGTGTTCCGGCTCCCGCGCCAGGCAGGCGGCCAGCACGCGCTCGGCGGTCTTTCCGTCTCCCTCCATGAGCGCTACGGACGCTTCTACGGGCGGGAGGTCGCTGTCGTCCGGGAAACGTAGTTGGTGCCGGGCGACGGCCGCCGCGGCCTCCTCGAGGTCGCCCGCGTTCAGGTGATCGAAGATGGCGACGAGGTGCCGGAGGCGGGCCTGTTCCCCCTGCCCGCCGAGCCGCGCCGCCTCCGAAGCGGCGACGTCCGCGAGCCGGGCCCGATGCCCGTCCGGAACGACGGCCCGAAACTCGGGCGGCAACGCCTCGCGCTGCTCGTGCAGGAAGGCCGCCACGCGCGCGGTCTCCGGCGTCTCGCACGGTGCCGCGCGCCCTTCGAGCAGGGCCGCAAAGAGCGCCGCCCCCTCCTCCCCCACGCCGTAGACGGCCTTTAACACCTGCCCCCGCCGAGCGATGGTGGAGATCAGTTCGGCGAGCGTCATCGCTCCCGTCTCCATGAGATAATGCGCGCCGACGATGAGGGAGACGAAGTGCATGGCTACCTTCTCGGGCGTATAGTCCTTCGCC
>JALSSK010000257.1 GCA_026984335.1 Rhodothermales bacterium | reverse complement strand
CGGACTCGCCCGTCTCCGGCGCGCGGTGCTCGGTCTCCGGCGCGCGGTGCTCGGTCTCCGGCGCGCGGTGCTCGAAGAGGGTCGTCGGCGCGGCAATCGAAAGTTCGTCGAGTCCGTCCTCCGCATGCACGGTGAGGGCGCGCTTCGCGCCGAGCCGCCCGAGGATGCCCGCCATCATGCGGGCCACGTCCTCGTGGAACGCGCCCACGAGATAGCGGCGCACTCCGGCGGGATTGCACAGCGGGCCGAGGATGTTGAAGAACGTTCGGACGCCGAGCGCGCGCCGCACGGGCATCACGTGACGCAGGGCGGGATGGAAATACGGAGCGAAGAGGAACGCGAGACCCGCTTCCCGAAGGCAATATTCGACGCCCTCCTTGCCGAGTTCGGCGCGCACGCCGAGTTCGGCGAGCACGTCGGCCGAGCCGCACTTCGACGACACCGAGCGGTTGCCGTGCTTGGCGACGGTCACCCCCGCGCCCGCGCACACGAAAGCGGCCGCCGTCGAGATGTTGAACGTTCCGCTGCCGTCGCCGCCGGTGCCGACGATGTCGAGCGCGTCGGGATCGTCCACGGCGACGGGCACGGCGTAGGCGCGCATGACTCGGGTGAAGCCGGTGAGTTCGTCGAGTGTCTCGCCGCGTGCGCGCAGGCCCATGAGCAGCCCCGCCGTCTCTTCCGGCGAGGCGTCGCCGCGCATCATCGCGTGCATGGCTTCTTCGGCCTGCGCCTGCGTGAGCGACTGCCGGGCTGCGATGATCTTGAGGAAGGCTTTCATCGGAAGGCAAACGGGGTGGGAGAAAGACGACGGCGCGCCGGAGGCCTATCCGGGCACGTTCTCGTGAAAGGCCGCGACGCGCGCGAGCCAGTTCGCGATCACCTTCGGTCCTTCTCGGGTGAGGACGCTCTCCGGATGAAACTGTATGCCTTCGACGGGGAGGCTGCGGTGCCGAAGGCCCATGATGACGCCGTCGCCGGTCTCGGCGGAGACTTCGAGCGGCTCCGGGAGCGAGGCCCGGTCGATGACGAGCGAGTGGTACCGCGTGGCGATGAAGTCCTGCGCGACGCCTTCGAAGATGGTGCGTCGGTCGTGGCGGACGGCGCTCGTCTTGCCGTGCATGAGCGTCGGCGCATGCGTCACGGCGCCGCCGAAGACCTCCCCGATGGCCTGATGCCCGAGGCACACGCCGAGGATGGGCACGTGCGGGGCGAGCGCGCGGATGAGGGCTTCCATGATGCCCGCCTCCGAGGGGCGTCCGGGGCCGGGTGAGAGAAGGATGCCCTCGGGCGCCATCGCCCGCACGTCGTCGACGGTCACTTCATCGTTGCGCGCCACCTCGACGCCCGACGCCCCGCGCGCGAGCAGATGCACGAGGTTGTATGTGAAGGAGTCGTAATTGTCGAGAACGAGGATCATCGGTGGAGCGGGTACTACGGTGGAAGATACTTCAGAAGGTGCGCAGGAGGCCCGCGCATTCGCGCGCGCGCGCCATGTAAGCTTCCGCTTTCTCACGGCCCTTGCGTCCGCCCTCGCGGAGGACGTCCATGACGTAATCCGGATGGCTTTCGAGTTCGCGTCGTCGTTCCCGCGCCTCGGCAAAGTAGTCGGAGATCAGACGAAAAAGTTCCTTTTTGGCGTGTCCGTACCCATAGCCGCCCGCCCGGTAGGCCGCCGCGATGCGCGCGCGCGTCTCGTCGTCGGCGAAGAGTTTGATGAGGGCAAAGACGGTGCACTTCTCCGGGTCCTTCGGCGCTTCGAGCGGCGTCGAGTCGGTGACGATGCTCATCACCTTTTTTTTGAGCGTCTTGCCCTCGTCGAAGATGCCGATGGTGTTGGCGTAGCTCTTCGACATTTTCCGCCCGTCGAGGCCGGGCACGACGGCCACGTCTTCGAGGATGTACGGTTCGGGGATGGGGAAGAGGGGGGCGTCGGGGCAATAGGTCAGGTTGAAGCGCTGGGCGAGGTCCCGCGTGATCTCGATGTGCTGTTTCTGATCCGCCCCGACGGGCACGAGCGTCCCGCCGTAGATGAGGATGTCGGCCGCCTGCAGGACGGGGTAGTTGAACAGCCCCGCGTTTGCCGGGAGCCCCTGCGCCACCTTGTCCTTGTACGAGACGGCCTTCTCGAGCTGCGACACGGGGGTGAGGTTATAGAAGAGCCACGCGAGTTCGGTGACCTGCGGGACGTCGCTCTGAAGAAAGAGGTTGGCCCGCGTCGGATCGAAGCCGAGCGCGAGGTAGTCGAGGGCCACGTCGAGGGTGTACTTCCGGAGGGCCTCGGCGTCCTTGAGCGAGGTCAGCGCGTGGTAGTTGACGATGAAGTAGTAGGCCTCGTATCGCTTGTGGAGCGCGATGTGCTGCCGGAGCGCGCCGAAATAATTGCCGAGGTGGAGCGTCCCCGAAGGCTGTATGCCGGAGACCACGACGGTCCGTTGCGGCCGATCGGCATCCGGTTTCGGCGCGAGGGCGGGCTCGGGGAGCGGCGGGGTGGAGGCGGGCGTTTTCATGAGGCGTTCGTCGTTCCGGTCTTCGCTGTACGGCGGCGGCGGCTCGTATGGGCGCGGAGCAGCCCGAGGCGGTCGCGGCTGTTTTGTTTTACGACGCCGAGGATCGCGCGCGTGCGCATCTGATGCTCGACTTCTTGCTCGGCCTCGACCCGCTCGTGAAACGCCTGTTCGGCATCGAGCAGGTTGAACAGTATCTCGTCGTCATTCGAGCCGGGGCGT
>JALSSK010000256.1 GCA_026984335.1 Rhodothermales bacterium | reverse complement strand
CACCGGCCAGGTCTACGACGAGAGCCTCAACCCTGTCGAGGACGCCTCCGTCGAGGTCGAAGTCACGGCCCCGGACGGCGAACGGTTCCCGTACACGATGAAAGCGCTCGGCAACGGGCGCTACCTCCTCGACGCGGGCGCGCTGCCCGAAGGGACCTACCGCTACAGGGCTCGCGCACGCCGCGACGGCGCGGATCTCGGCGAGGACACCGGCGCTTTCGCCGTCGGCGCGCTGACGCTGGAGTACAAAGAGACCCGCGCGAACGCCGCACTGATGCGGCAGATCGCCGACCGCTCGGGCGGCAGCTTTTTCCTGCCCCGCGAGGTCGGCGCGCTTCCCACACGCCTGGCCGCCTCCGGCACGTTCACCCCCGTCACCGTCGAGCGAGAGCGTGAGATCCGGCTGTGGCGCCAGTATGCGTTTCTGGCCATCGTCATCGTGCTGCTGACCGCGGAGTGGTTCTTCCGGAAGCGGAGCGGCATGGTCTGAGCGTTCGGCGCGCTTCATCGCGTCGAACGGTGCGTTTCGCGGCCGCCGCGCTGTTCCCCCCGATGAGGCGCGCCCGGACCTCCAGGCTCCCGGTCTTGCCTGCCTTCGAAGGCTTCGAACGCCCTTCCGGCGATGCGGTGATGCCCCTCCGGAAGGCGGGAGGCGGGGCCCCGCATGAAGATCCCCGTAAGGGCCTCTCTCATGGCCCCCGCACGCCCTTCCGGCAGCATATTTGCCCGGCAGAAATCGGAAAACATTCATCCAATCGCAGGGTAGAAAGTGCTTTGATGGACCCTACATTTATCCATCGGCTCCGAAGCCCTCACCGGGAGGACGAACCGCACATGCACCACGAACCCTGTCTGTGACGGCAAGATGCTCGACGAACAAAGAACCTCGATCACGACCTCCGTCAACGGCCTCAGTGGGTCCGATCCGTTCTCGGATCCGCCGTTCGAGCTCTCCGAGTTGTTGATCTCCCTCCGGCGGCATCTTCACATGCATCCCGAGCTCGGGCTTCAGGAGCGCGAGACCTCGCGTTTCATCCGAAGCGTGCTCGAGATGCACGGGCTGCACGTCCGGGGACCGGTGGCCGGAACGGGGCTCTACGTAGACATCGAGGGGGGCCATCCCGGACCCCGGGTCGGCTACCGCGCCGACATGGACGCGCTGCCTATCCAGGACGGCAAACGAACCGAGTACGCCTCGCAGAACCCCGGCATCGCGCACCTCTGCGGACATGATGCGCACACGTCCATCGGCATCGGCGTGGCGCTGCTGCTCCACCTGGTGCGCGAGCATCTCCACGGGAGCGTCCGCGTATTCTTCCAGCCGAACGAGGAGGGCATACCGAGCGGCGCGCCCCTCATGATCCACGACGGCATCCTCGACGGGCTCCAGGCCGCCTATGCCATTCACGTGGACCCCACCCTGCCGGTGGGGCAATACGGCCTCATCAACGGCCCGGCGACGGCTTCGGCGGACCGCTTCCGCATCGTGGTGAAAGGTCCGGCCACCGGACACTCGGCGCGCCCCCACCTGGCGACCGACACGATATGGGTCGCCACGCAGATCATGAACGCCCTCTATCAGCTGGTCGGGCGGATCTCCGATGCGCGCAACAGCGCCGTCGTCGCCATCTGTCTGATCCACGGGGGCGATGCGTTCAACGTGATCCCCGCCGAGGTCGCCTTCGGAGGCACGCTCCGGTGCACGATCAGCGAGGACCGTGAAAGGATCAAGGAGTACATCGTGCAGACGGCCGGCCACCTTGCCGCCCTGCACGAGGCGGGCGTCGAGATCGACTTCGACGCCGGCGCACCCGCCGTGCAGAACGACCCCCGCATCATCGCCAACGTGCGGGAGACCATTCACGAGTTGTACAGCCCCGACGCCGTGCACGACATCGAGCGCCCGAGCATGGGCGCCGAGGACTTCTCCTTCTACCTCGACCACGTGCCCGGCGTCCTGATCCGCGTCGGCACTTCCTCCGGCCCGGAGACGAGCTATCCCCTCCACGACAGTTGTTTCGACGTGGACGAGGCCGCCCTCGCCCCGGCGGCGCAACTCATGGCCCGCGCCCTCTTCAACCACCTCCGGAAAAATCCACTCTCCTAACCTCCGAGGCTTGGACATTGGACCCGGGATTTTGGATTTTGGGGCTCCGACAAATGCTCCCGATGTTTTGCCCCTCCGTCCCGAACGATTGATGCGTGGTCTTTTCCTGGTCTTTACCCTTCTCTTCGCGGTCGCCCCTCCCGTCGCCGCACAGTTCACCGAGACGTTCGCCGACGGTGATTTCACCGAGAACCCGGCGTGGACCGGCGCGACCGACCTGTGGACCGTCGTGCCCTTCGGCGCGAACTTCGCGCTCCGCTCCAATGGCCCGTCCGTAGCCGACACGCTCCACCTCGCCACCGCCTCGACGCAGGCGTTCGGTCAGTGGGCCTTCACGTTCCGCTACGAAGGCGGGCAACTGAGCAATTTCAACCTCGCCCGCATCTTCCTCCTCGCCGACACCGCCGACCTCACCGGCGACGTGCGCGGCTATCACCTCCAAATCGGCACGAACGACCGCGACGTGCGGCTCTACCGGAGCGACCCCGACGCCTCCGGCGGGCGCGCGCTCCTCGCCCAATCCGACGCCGACGTCGTCACCGGTGACGCCCGAACCGTGAACGTCGTCGTCACACGCACCATCACCGACGGGTGGACCGTCTCGCTCGACGGCGTGGAGGTGCTCACCGCGACCGAGACCGACAACCTCGTCAACGCGAGCACACACTTCGGGCTGTGGGTGAAGCACTCGCCCGCCCGCAATCAGGGCTACTTCTTCGACGACATCGTCGTCACCCCCGACCTCGGGCCGGTGGACGTGACGCCGCCCACCGTGACGGAGGTGAGGTACGATCAGACCTTCCCGGGCTTCTTCGTCTTCTTCTCCGAGACCATCGACATGAGCACGGTCTCGGTGGAGGACTTCACCATCGAGGGCGTCGACACCATCGTTTCCATCGGCCCCCTCTCGGGCGTCAACGAGACGGACGGGGTCAGCATTCAGCTCCCCTCCTTCCTCCCCACCGGCGACTATGACGTGACGATCCGGAACGTGGCCGACCTCGCGGGCAACGTGCTCGCCGATACGACCGTGACCGTCCCCGTCGTCACCGACGCGACGCCCCCCTCGCTCCTCGGCGTCTCCGCGCTTTCCGCTTTCGAAGTCGAGGTCGCGTTCGACGAGCCGGTGAACGCCTTTTCCACCACGTTTTTCGAGATTTCGAACGGCATCACGGTCGTCGCCGTGACCACCCCCATCATCCCGGAAAACCCGGTCGCGGACGTCATCACCCTCGCGGTCTCGCCGCCGCTCACGAGCGGGACGACGTACACGCTGACCGTCCATGACATCCCCGATCAATTCGGGAACGTGCTCTCCGAAGCCTCGGCGACGTTCACGTTCCTCGACACGGACCTCGCCCCCGAACCCGGCGAGGTGGTGGTCAACGAGATCATGTACGACCCGCCGAGTTCGGCGCTCGAGTACGTCGAGTTTTACAATGCCTCCGAGCAAACCTTCGACCTCAGCGGCTTCGCTTTCTCCGACGACCGCCTCAACGCAATCCCGATCACGGACGTATCGACCCCTTTCCCGGGAGGTGCGTACGTCGTCGTGGCGCGGGACAGCGCCGCGTTCGCCGACGCCTTCCCCGGGGTGCCGTTCTTCGCCCCCCCGGGGATGCCCGCCCTCAACAACTCGGGCGACACCGCCGTGCTCTTCTTCGGCGAGGCGGTGATCGACTCGGTGGCGTACGAGCCCGCGTGGGGCGGCGACGGCGTCTCGCTCGAACGCCGCGACCCGAACGGCCCCTCGAACACGGCGGCGAACTGGGGCTCCTCGGTCAGTGTGCGCGGGGGCACGCCTGCAGAACGGAACTCGATCTTTTCCGTGGACAATACCCCGCCCGCCCTCGTCTCGGTCCTCGTCGGGGAGGAAAACGACGCGCTCATCGTCACGTTCGACGAGCCGCTCGACCCGGCCACGGTCGCGCCCGAAGACTTCGCGGTGGAAGGCGCCGGGACGGTGACGCCCGTGAGCGCCGAGGTGACGGATGCGACGGTGGCGCTCGCGCTCCCCGCGCCCCTCGCGCCGGGCGACTACGTGCTCGTGGTGACGGATGTGGCGGACTTCTTCGGGAACACGCTCGGTTCCGCCTCCGCCGCGTTCACCATCCTCGCGCCCGCCCTTCCCGAGCCGCGCGACGTCGTCGTGAACGAGATCATGTACGATCCGCCCGAGGGCGCGCCGGAGTTCGTCGAACTCTTCAACCGGTCGGAAAAGACGTTCGACCTCCGCGACTTCGGGCTTTCGGACAACCGCCTCGCGCCCGTGCCCGTCACCGACGCCGTGACGCCGCTCGAACCCGGCGCGTTCGCCGTCCTCGTCGCCGACGGCGAGGCGTTCGCGGCGGCGTTTCCCGGCGTGGCGTTCCTCGAAGTGACGGGGTGGCCCACGCTCAACAATTCGGGCGACGCCGTGGTGCTTTTCGCGGGCCAGACGGTGGTCGATTCGGTGGCGTACGCGCCCGCGTGGGGCGGCGAGGGCGTCTCGCTCGAACGCCGCGACCCGGCGGGGCCTTCGAGCGCGCGGGTGAACTGGGGCGATTCGACGGACCCGAGCGGCGCCACGCCGGGGGCCGTCAACGCCATCTTCGCGCCGGACACGACCCCGCCGAACCCGTTCTTCGCCGAACAGACCGACGCGCGCCGCATCGAGGTCTTCTTCGACGAGCCGCTCGACCCGGCTTCCGTCGCGCCCGGCGACTTCGACCTCGACGGCGTCATGCCCGCCTCGCTCCTCCTCCTCGACGACGGCGCCCGCGTGCGGCTCGTCTTCGCCGCCAACCTCGGCGGCGCGACGCTCACCGTGCGCGACGTGCGGGACCTCACGGGCAACACGCTCGCCTCGGCAAGCCTCGACGTGGCCCTCCTCGCCGCCCCCGGCGAGATCGTGATCAACGAGATCATGTACGACCCCCTCGCCGATCCCGACGACGGACGCATCGATCAGCCCGAGTACGTCGAGCTTTTCAACCGGACGGACCACCTCGTGAGCCTCCGCGACTTTTACCGGACCGACGCGCCCGACGAGACCGGCGCGGCGGACACGACCCGCTTCGTCTTCGGCCCCGCCGCCGTCGCGCCGGCCAACTTCGCCGTGATCTTCTCGCAACCCTCCGACCTCGACGACGCCGACCTGTTCTCGCAATCCCAACTAGCGCTCGCCTTCCCCGCGCCGTACGCCGAACTCGGCGCGACGCTCCTCCCCGTGCGCGCCTCGTCGCTCGGCCTTTTGAACGGCGGCGACCTCATCCGCATCCACCGCGCCGACGACGTCGTGATCGACGCGGTCTCTTACGATCCCGCCTGGCACAACGACGCCCTCGCCGCGACCGACGGCATCGCGCTCGAACGCATCGACCCGGCGGGGCCTTCGGACGCCGCGACGAACTGGGCGAGCTCCGAAGCGCCGGAGGGCGGCACCCCCGGACGGGTGAACTCCGTCCTGCCCACGCCCGACGCCCGCGCGCCCGAACCCGGCGAGATCGTGGTCAACGAGATCATGTATGAACCCCTCGCCGACGCCTTCGACAACCGGCCGGATCAGCCCGAGTACGTCGAGTTCTTCAACCGCTCGGCGGAGGCGCTTCAGCTCAACGGCCTTTTCCTCACCGACCGTCCGGACGAGAACGGCGTGGCCGACACGATCCGCATCGCCTTCGCCCCGACGGCGCTTCCGCCGGGCGGGTACGCGGTGGTGTACACCGTGCCTTCGGGCACGGCGACGGACAGCCTCACGCTCGTCCTCACCCGCCCCTTCCCCGACCTCGATCCGAGCGCTCCGGGCGTTGCGCTGCTTCCCATCCGCCGCTCCCTCGCGCTCGACAACGGCGGGGACCTCGTGCGTCTCCACGCCTCCGACGGCGTCGTGCTCGACGAAGTCGCCTACAGCCCCCAATGGCACCATCCGAACCTGCGGGACACGCGCGGCACGGCGCTCGAACGCATCACGCCGGAAGCGCCAAGCGACCTCCCGGAGAACTGGACGAGCAGTGTGGCCGAGGCAGGCGGCACGCCGGGGTTCCGGAACAGCGTCTTCCTCCTCTCCGACGCGCCGGTGGAGACGCCCGGCATCACCGTCGAGCCTTCCCCCTTCTCTCCCGACCGCGACGGCATGGACGACGTGGCCGAGATCCGGTACACGCTCCGCGCCGACGCCGCGCTCGTCCGCGCTCGCATCTTCGATGCGAGCGGGCGGCTCGTGCGCACCCTCGAAGACACCGGCCTGACGGCGCGCACCGGCGCGCTCCTCTGGGACGGCCTCGACGACGACGCCCGCGAACTCCGCATCGGCATCTACGTCGTCTACCTCGAAGCCGTCTCTCCGCAATCCGGCGCGACCGAGGCATACAAGGCCCCCGTGGTGCTGGCCCGCCCGCTGAATTAATGCGCCTTCCCACGACACATTTTCCGCCGATTCGCCGGCTCTTCCGGAATTAATTGCCGCCCCCTACCGTATCACCCGTTGCGTGCGTACACCGCTCCGATTGCCCCTCTTCCCCACTCATCCGAATGCCTAAACGACTGATACGACGGAGCCTACGGTTCAACCAAATATTCCATGAGCCATACGGAACAGCCCCAGAAAGCGGTCGTTGCAAGAACAGCCTTTCACGGGCTATCTTTCACCGCCACCCATCCATCACCGATCAATCCTCATGGCAGAAACCGCAACCCAGACGCTCGCAACGCCGGTTCAGTTGACCCCCCGCGCGGCGGAGGAGATCAAGAAGATCATGACGACAAAGGACATTCCGGAAGGCTTCAGTCTTCGTGTCGGCGTGCGGGGCGGAGGCTGTTCCGGGATGCAGTACATCCTGGGATTCGACAGAAAACGAGAGCACGACACTCAGTTCGAGGTCGATGGGATTGCCGTCTACATGGACAAGCGCCACGGCCTCTACCTGATGGGCACCGTGATCGACTATCATGACGGCCTCAACGCACGCGGCTTCACGTTCGACAACCCGAACGCCGTTTCCTCGTGCGGCTGCGGCTCCAGTTTTTCGGCCTGACGTTGCGCCGTGAAGCTTGTTTTTTCAACCTGTTCTCTTACAGGCCGGCGTATACGGGGCTTTGACGGCCTCGTCCTCGCGCCGCCCGTGGAGCGCGTGTGGCGAATGAGCCCCTCGCGCTTTTTTTGACCATAATGGTGCACAGCCGCGCCGGCGTCTTCCCCTCATCGGGCCTCCCGACGCCGCGCCACCGGCTGGAACGTTGCGCCGGACCGGGCCTACAATGATTGGTCTGGATTTTGTGATCACCCGGATCACCCTCTATTTCGACACACTGACAGAGACGCTCAGGGGGGGATGGCCCAGGGTGTCCTTCACGCTCAAGAAGAGTTTAGCATGGACGGAGGAAATTTTTCAAACCGTGTTCGCGACGTGATTTCGTTTAGCCGAGAGGAAGCCATCCGCCTCGGACACGACTACATCGGCACCGAACACTTGTTGCTCGGTATCATTCGGGAAGGGGAAGGCATCGCCGTAAAGATCCTCCGCAACCTCGGATGCGACCTCGGAAAGCTCAAAAAGGCGATCGAGGATACCGTGCGCAGCACCGGTGGCACGCTTACCGTCGGGAACATTCCCCTGACGAAGCAGGCCGAGAAGGTGCTCAAGATTACATACCTGGAAGCCAAGCTCTACAAGAGCGACGTCATCGGGACCGAGCATCTGTTGCTGAGCTTACTCCGTGACGACGAGAATATCGCCGCGCAGATCTTACAGCAAGGATTCTCCATCACCTATGACGCCGTTCGCTCGGAGTTGGACTCCATCATTAGTGGGAAAGCATCCGCGCGAAGCAGCGGCGGCCAGGGCGGCCGCTCCTCGTCCGGATACAAGGAGCGAAGCAAAATGGAAAAGAGCAAAACCCCGGTATTGGACAACTTTGGCCGCGACCTGACGAAGCTGGCCGAAGAAGGTAAGTTGGACCCCGTCGTGGGCCGCGAACGCGAGATCGAACGCGTGGCGCAGGTCCTGAGTCGACGGAAAAAGAATAATCCCGTGCTCATCGGCGAGCCGGGGGTCGGCAAGACCGCCATCGCCGAGGGCCTCGCCATGCGCATCGTTCAGCGCAAGGTAAGCCGGGTGCTGTATGATAAACGCATCGTCACGCTCGATCTGGCCGCGCTCGTGGCCGGCACGAAATATCGCGGGCAGTTCGAGGAGCGGATGAAGGCCGTCATGAACGAACTCGAAAAGAGCCCGGACGTCATCCTCTTCATCGACGAGCTGCACACCATCGTCGGCGCCGGCGGCGCTTCGGGCAGCCTCGACGCCTCGAACATGTTCAAGCCCGCCCTCGCCCGCGGCGAGATCCAGTGCATCGGCGCGACGACGCTCGACGAATACCGGCAATACATCGAAAAAGACGGCGCGCTCGATCGCCGATTCCAGAAGATCCTCGTCGATCCTTCCACCCCGGAGGAGACGATCGAAATCCTCCGAAACATCAAGGACAAGTACGAGGAACACCACAACGTACGCTACACCGACGAAGCCATCGACCTGACGGTCAAGCTCTCCGAACGGTACATCACCGACCGGTTCCTCCCGGACAAGGCCATCGACGTGATGGACGAGGCGGGCGCGCGCGTCCACCTCAACAACATCCGCGTGCCGAAAGAGATCGTGGTGCTCGAAGAGCAGATCGAGACGATCCGGGAAGAGAAGAACCAGGTGGTCAAGAGCCAGCGTTTCGAAGAAGCCGCGCGCCTCCGCGACAAGGAGAAAAAGCTCCAGGAACAACTCGAAGAGGCCAAGCGCGAATGGGAGCGCAAAGCCGAAACCGAAGTGCACGACGTGACTGCGAAGGACATCTCCGAAGTGGTCGCCATGATGACGGGCATCCCGGTGGACAAGATCTCCGAGCCCGAGACGAAGAAGCTGCTCCGCATGGAGGAGGAGCTCACGAAGCGCGTCATCGGTCAGACCGAAGCCATCAGGAAGCTCTCGAAAGCGATTCGCCGGACCCGCGCCGGGCTCAAGGACCCGAAGCGCCCGATCGGATCGTTCATCTTCCTCGGCCCCACCGGCGTCGGGAAGACCGAGCTGGCCAAAGTGCTCACCGAATACCTCTTCGACTCGCAGGACGCGCTCATCCGCATCGACATGAGCGAGTACATGGAGAAGTTCTCCGTCAGCCGCCTCGTGGGCGCTCCTCCGGGATACGTCGGCTATGAGGAAGGCGGGCAGCTCACCGAAAAGGTGCGCCGCAAGCCGTACTCGGTCGTGCTCCTCGACGAGATCGAGAAAGCGCACCCGGACGTGTTCAACATCCTCCTTCAAGTGCTCGACGACGGCATCCTGACCGACGGTCTCGGCCGCCGCGTCGATTTCCGGAATACGATTATCATCATGACCTCGAACATCGGGGCGCGGGACATCAAAAACCTCGGTAAGGGGATCGGCTTCGCGCAGTCCGAGACGGAGTTCAACTATCAGGCGCTCAAGAGCACGGTGGAGGACGCCCTCAAGCGGGTCTTCAATCCCGAATTCCTGAACCGCATCGATGATGTGATCGTCTTTCACCCGCTGGAGAAGAAGGACATCTTCAAGATCATCGACATCATGGCGTCCGAGCTGTTCAAGCGCGCTCACGACCTTGGCATCGAGGTGAAGCTGACCAAAAACGCCAAGGACTTCCTCGTGGAGAAGGGCTACGACGCCAAGTTCGGCGCGCGCCCGCTTCGCCGGGCCATCCAGAAGTACGTCGAGGATCCGATGGCCGAAGCCATCCTGGGCTCCGACCTCTCTCCCGGCGACGTGCTGCAGATCACGTACAACGAGAAGGAGAACCCGAAGGAGTTGATCTTCAAAACGAAGAAGGCTCGGAAGCCGAAAGCGAAAGCCGCCGATCCCGAACCCAAACCGGACGCCAAGCCGAAAGACGCGTCGTCCGACGAATCGTCCACGGAGGAGAGGGCCGAGGAAAGCACCTGAGCCGCCCTCTCTCTCCCGACCCTACGAAAGCCCCGTCATCGCTCCGATGACGGGGCTTTTGCGTATCTGCCCGAACCGCACGCCTACCAGTACCTCCTCGACCCGTCGGTGACGGCAATCCGGGTGAACGGATGCTCGGGCTCCTCTCGGATCAGCTTTCGCAGGACGAGCGCCATCACGACGCCGGTCAGAAAGCCCCCGACGTGCGCCCCGTAGGCCACCCCGTCCACGGTCTGTGCCGACATCATCACGGAGCCCCAGTTGATGAACTGAACTGCGATCCATAGCCCGATGGCGACGACGGCAGGGATGGAGATGACGAAGACGAAGAGAAAGAGCGCGTACACACGGTTCCGGGGAAAGAGCACGAGGTAGGCCCCCAGCACCCCGGAGATCGCGCCGGAAGCCCCGAGGTTCGGCACGACGGACAACGGGTCCATGCCCACCTGCACGAGCGTGGCCACGATGCCGCTCGCCAGATAAAACGCGAGGAATGTGCCGGAACCGAACCGGAGCTCGACGTTGTCGCCGAAGATCCACAGGTAAAGCATGTTGCCGAAGAGGTGCGCGAACCCGGCATGCATGAACATGGCGGTGAGGATGGTCAGATAGATCGGCCTCGGACCGGGCGCTTCGGGGACCGTGATCGTGCGCCCGTTCACGAAAACCGCCTGCGGCGTGACGAGGTCCTGCCCCGTTGTGATTTCGAGGGGGATCACGCTCCATCCATAGGTGAAGCTCGTGTTGGCCCCCACCTGCTGAAGGAGGAAAAAGACGAGCATGTTGACCACGACGAGCCCGATGGTGACGTAGCCCGGATGTTTGAGTTTATGATCGTCGTCTGCGATGGGGAAGAGCATATCGTCTGCCTTCTATGATGAGGAGCGCCGTTCCCAGCCTATCGTGTGGGACAAGGTTAAGGTAAAGGATTATGTGACCGCCTGAAAACCAGCGACCCCGCATATCTGTCGCGCGACGCCTTCGAGCATGGCATCTCGGGAGAACCGGCGGCGGGCGGCTTCTCGCCCGGCCCTCGCCAGGGCCGCCGTGCGCGCGGGAGCCGCAAGGAGCGCGCCGAGCGTCTCGGCAAGCGCCGCCGCGTCACCCGGAGGCACGAGCCGCCCCGTGACGCCGTCCTCGACGATCTCGAGCACCCCGCCCGCGCGCGTCGCCACGACGGGTCGGCCGGCAAGCATCCCCTCCACCACCACGCGGCCGAAGGGCTCGGGCGCGACGGAGGTGTGCGCCACCACGTCGACGGCATGAAGCAGACGCGGCACGTCCCGCCGGAAACCGAGGAAATGCACCCGGTCCGAAAGCCCGTAGGCGACCACCTTCTCATGCAGAGAGGCCGCGTACCGCTCCTCGTCGCCGAAGAGCGCGCCGCCCACGAGCACGGCGTGAAGACCGGGCATCCGGGTCAGCGCATCGAGGAGGACGTGCTGCCCTTTCCAGGGCGAGAGGCGGCTGAACACCCCGACCGCCGGGGCATCCCCGAGGCCGATCTCCCTGCGCGCCGCCGCCGTTTCCTCCGGCGTGACGGCTTCGAACGGCGCGGGGTCGATGCCGTTGTACACCACGCGCACCCGATCCGCCCGCCCCCCACTCTCGACGAACGCGTGCGCCGTCGCCTCGGAGTTGGCGATCACCCGCGTCGCCAGCCTATTGCCGAGCGTGACGGCCAGACGACGGTGCGAGGCGCTGAAATGGTCGTCCGTGAGCAGATCGCGGAGGTGCCATATCATCGGCTTCCGCGCCAGACGCGCCGCCACGGAGCCGACGACGAACGACTTCTGGGAGTTTGCATAGAGCACGTCGTATCCCCGCGCGCGCCGCGCCACACGCCAGGCGAGCGCCGCCACCCCCGGCAGGCTTTTCAGATCCCCGCCCTTCCCCCCTTCCCGCGACACCTTTTTCACCGACTCCGGAGCGGCCAGCACGTCTACGCCCACCCCGGCTTCTTCGAGACGATGGCGGAAAGGGCCGTCTTCGAAGAGCGCCACCCGGCTCACATCGGCGAAGTGACGGGCCACGTCGAGCAAAGACAGCTCCGCCCCTCCGAGGACGCCGACGTGATCGAGGAAGAGGATGCGGGGGGTCATCGGAGCGCCTCCCGGTAGACTTCTGCGGTCCGCCGCGCCACCGATGCCCACGTATAGTTTTCGAGCGTATAGGCGCGGCACGCCCCGGCGTCGGGGAGCCTGCGCGCGCCGTGCACGACGCCCGTGAGCCCTTCGGCGAGCGCGGCGGCATCCGAACCGGCGAGCACGAGGTCGGGCGAGAGCCCGCGCACCACCTCCGGCAACCCGCCCACCGGCGTGACGAGCACCGGCGTGCCCGAAGCGAGCGACTCTACGGTGATCAGCCCAAAGCCCTCGAACGACTGCGTCGGCACGATGGAGAGATCGGCGGCGCGATAGGCCGCGGGCAGGTCTTCGTCGGGCACGAAGCCGAGAAGCCGCACGTGGTTTTCGAGACCGCGCTCGGCGATGCGGGTTTCGAGCGCTCCGGCCAGC
>JALSSK010000255.1 GCA_026984335.1 Rhodothermales bacterium | reverse complement strand
CGGGAACGGGTGGCCCGCGGTCGGGCACGGGCGATGCGCCGTCGGGCACGGGCGATGCGCCGTCGGGAACGGGTGGTGCGCGGTCGGGAACGGTGGTGGTGAAACGCAAACCGTTGGGGCGGTTGATCGGGGCGTTCAAAACCGTGTCCACCAAACGCATCAACGAAATGCTCGGGACCCCGGGCGCAACCCTCTGGCAACGCAATTATTACGAACACATCGTTCGGGACGCCGCCGACCTGCGGCGCATCCGCGCCTACATCGCCGACAACCCGGCGCGATGGGACCGGGACCGGAATCACCCCCCGTCGTCTCACTCCTGAATCGGGAGGCGGTGGTCGAAGGCACGGCGGAGGGGGGATCCTTCAGCGTCGCGGTCGTGCCCTCGGCGCCCGGCCCCGTACGAGGTGGCGCACCGTATGCCTGAGTGTGACGTATGTCGCGGTCGCGCCCTCGGCGCCCGGCCCCGTACGAGGTGGCGCACCGTATGCCTGAGTGTGACGTATGTCGCGGTCGCGCCCTCGGCCTTCGTATCGGCGACGTGGCCGCGCTCAGGACGGCTTTCGAGGCGGCGCGTCACGGCTATGAAAAACGGGGAACGCCCTTGCGAGCGCCCCCCGTCGTCGGCTGAGGCCGGGGACGGCGGTCAGGCCATCACGGTATCGTGGCGCGGCCCTGCGCTGGCCCGAAGCATCGGCTCATAGACCGGCTTGTAGGCCAGGAGCAGGAAGAGGTTGAGCAGGAAAACCACGGCCCCGGCGGCAATCCCCGCCGGATCGAGGAAAAGGTGGAACGCGACGATGTTGACGCTGATCGGCGCGAGGAGCACCAGCGCGAGCGGGACGAAGCGGTTCGTGAGGAGCATCACACCGACGCTGATCTCGATGAGCTTCACGAGGGGGAACAGGTAGCCGGTTTCCACCATCGCGCCGAGGAATCGGCCGGCGGCCTCCGGCATTTCAGGCATGGGAAGGAAGTGAAGAAATCCGTTCAGTCCGAAGATGAGGAGCAGCAGGCCCAGTGCGTAGCGGGCTGCAGTGATGGCTGTTTTGTTGAACATGGCTCTTTTCCGGTTGTGTGAAGGAGTACGTGTGATGTTGAAACAATTAGTGTATAAACACTAATTGAGGTCGAAAAAAAATCATCCGCGCAGTTTATCGAGCAACTCGTTGAGGCGGTGCGCTTCTTCGGGCGTGAGCGTGTGAAACCGCTCGAACCATTGCGCTTCTTCCTCGCCGATCTTCTCCAGGAGCTCGAGACCCGCCTCCGTGATGAGCACGTCGACCGCCCGGCGGTCGGAAGGACAGGTGCGGCGTTCGACCAGGCCTTTCACGCGAAGCTTTTCCACCAGACGCGAGACGTTCGACATCTGATCGAGCATGCGCTCCTTGATGAGTTGCACCGTTGCCGGGTTGGGGTGTTGTCCTCGAAGAATCCGCAAAATGTTGTACTGCTGTGGGCTGAGCCCGTAGGGCTTGAGCATCCGGCTGTTTAAGGTATGGAGCCAACTGCCGGTATACATAAGGTTCGGAACCAGCTTTCGATACGCGTCCGTGAACCGTTGCTGTTTGATTTCGTCTTCAAGGCGCATGAGCGGAGCCGGGAGCGGCGTTGGGTTGGGGAGTGAACGGTTGTATCGTACAATGACATTTAATGTTTCAACACATAAAAACTTTCACGGTTTCTCGAACTTGAAATCGTCGAGGGGGGAGCGGCCTGTCTTCGGGAGAAGGGAAACGCGGAGCCGCTGGACGTCAGGGTAAGGGAACGCTCATGTCTTCACCATTCAGCAGGGAAGGTTCGCCGGTGGAACGGGCCGTGAAGGCGGCGCGGGTGTATCGTCGCGCGCACGGGGCGTCGATCCTCCGGGAGTTTGCGGCGCTGTTGTCTATTCCCAACACGAGCGCGAATGCGGAGGGGTTGAGCCGTAATGCGGCCTTTCTGGCGGATGCCTTTGAGAAACGGCGCGCCCGCATGGAGCTGCTCAAGGTGGCGAGCGCGCCGCCGGTGGTCTTCGGCGAGTTGCGCACGCCCGGCGCGACGCGCACCCTCGGCATCTACGTTCACTACGACGGCCAGCCCGCCATCGCCGAGCGGTGGGCGCATCCGCCGTGGGAGCCGACGCTTTATCACCGGCCCATGGAAGCCGGCGGGCAGCCCCGCCCCTTCCCCGACGAGGGCGAACTCATCGATCCCGAATGGCGGCTCTATGCCCGCTCGGCCAGCGATGCGAAGGCCCCTTTCGCCGCCCTCCTCGCCGCGCTCGACGCGCTCTATGCCGCCGACATCGCGCCGACGGCCAACCTGAAGTTCCTGTTCGAAGGCGAGGAGGAGAGCAGCTCGCCGAACCTGCCCCGCTACCTCAAGCACTACGGGGAGTCGTATCACGACGTGGACGCATGGGTGATGCTCGACGGACCGGTGCATCCGAGTCGCCGTCCGCAGGTCGTCTTCGGCGCGCGCGGGGTGGCCAGCCTGGAGGTGACGGTCTACGGCAGCGTGCGGCCCGTGCACAGCGGCCACTACGGCAACTGGGCGCCCGTGCCCGGCGTCATGCTGGCGCACCTGCTCGCCTCGATGGTCGATGAGGAAGGGCACGTGCTGATCGAGGGCTTCTACGACGGCGTCGAGCCGGTGAGCACGGAGGAGCGCGCCGCCCTCGACGCCATGCCGGACTACGACGACGATCTGCGGCAGGAACTCGGCCTCGTGCGAACCGGACTCGAAGGGCTGGCCCGGAGCGAGAGTCTGATGCTTCCCTCGCTGAACGTGCGCGGCCTCGAAAGCGGGAGCGTCGGCGAGACGGTCCGGAACGTGATCCCGGCCCACGCGACGGCGTCCATCGGCATGCGCCTGGCGCGGGGGAACGACCCCGAGGCGATCATCGAGCGCATCGAGGAGCACATCCGAAAACAGGGCTATCACATCGTGCGCGTGACGCCGAACCACGAGACGCGGCTGCGCTATCCGAAGCTGGCGAAGGTGGTGCGGGAGAAAGGCTATCCCGCCGCCCGGGCGGAGATGGACCGGCCGTTGGTGGCCTCGATCTCGGGCGCGGTGGAAGCCGCCGCCGGCGAGCCGCCCATCCTCGTGCCCACCTTCGGCGCGTCGATGCCGTTGTATCTCTTCACCGAAGTGCTCGAAAAACCGGTCGTCGTGATGCCGATCGCCAACCACGACAGCAATCAGCACGCCCCGAACGAGAACCTGCGCCTGGCCAACCTCTGGTACGGCGTCGACCTTTATTCGGCGTTGCTCGTGATGTGAAGAAGGCGCGCGTCAGTACGCCCGAGCTTCGAGCGGTTTGCCCTGTTCGGCCTTCGAGAGCGCAATCAGTTCCTCCAGCGTATAGACGCGTCGCGCCCCGCTTCGCAGGTCCCTTTCTTCCTTATAGACGAAGGAGGCGAAGGGGTAATAGTCCACGGCGTGGGACACGTACTGCGCGCCGCCGGGAAAGAGCCGTTCGTCCACGCCTTCGGCCTGCATCAGGTACCGGGCATTGTTCGTGTTCAGCCGGACGTGGTACGCGGCGACGTCGAGCCGGAGGCCGTCGAGGGTTTCCGGGAGCGGCAGGGTCACGGGCCAGGACAGCGTGTCGCCCTGAGCGAGGCGGTTGTCGGCCACCTTTCGGGCGGGGTTCCACATCCACGTCTGCCCGATGCGGAGCCGCGCCTGCGCGAGCGTGTCGCCGGCGGCATTGCGCAGAGCGGCGACGACGAGGATGAAGCGCTCCGGATCGCCCGTGGTGAGGTGGTGGCCCGCGTTCCGGTTCGTCAGGTGGATCTCCACGCGCGCCTCGCCGCCGGGGCGAAGGCCGCGCACCGGGCCGACCTCGACGCCGAGCGCGGGCGCGTAGCCCCGGGCGAGCAGGCTGTCGTAGAGCGCGTACCACTTCGGCACGCCGCCTCCGACGAACGTGTGGCGGTGGCTCGTCCGCAGCGGAAGGTTCGGAAACACTTCGACCGAATCGACCAGTTGGCGGTGCGTCTCCGGCATGTGACACGTGACGCAGTCGGCGGCGCGAAGATCGGGCGGGAGAGCGGATCGCCCCGCCTCGAGCTCCTGTTGCGTCTCGAACCAGCAGACGAGGTTGCGCGTGAGTCCTTCTCCCTGCGGGTTGTGGCAACGCTGGCAGATCGAGCGCAGAAAATCGGGGTCCGTTCGCACCGGATGCGGCGCATACCGGTTCTCAAAAGGCCCGATGACATAGCTTTCGCCGGTCTCGTCCCGGCGCACGTGGCAGGAAGCGCACGTGACGCCTTCCTTTTGCATGCGCGGGTCGAACAGGGGATTGGGCCGGGTCACGGGGCGGAGGATGTCGTCGTCCGCGAGATGAGTGACGATGTACGAGCGCTGGTTCTGGACCGGGATGTGGCAGTTGAGGCAGAGCCATTTCGGCGAATCCTTCTTCGTGATCTCCGCCTGAAACTGGATGTCCCGGAGCGCATTCGCGTGGGTCGAGCTCTGCCATTCCCGGTAGAGGTCCTTGTGGCATTTCCCGCAGTCTTCGGCCCGCACGCCGCCCACCCCGGCGACCGGTTTCAGGTTCGGGAGCACGAACGCATACGGCTGCTCGACGGGGTCGAACCGCTCCGTGAGGGGGACCGCGCCGGGCGGCGGCGCATCGGGCGGGGACGGCTCGGAGCGGCAGCCCGCGAGCGCGAACCCCGTGAGCAAAAGCAAACCGGAGAGATACGTTCTAAGCCCCATGGATCGTCGGTGGTTCGGAGGCGGCGGTGGCGTGGACGGCGGGCATGATACGACGGAACGCCGCACAAAAAAAATCATCCGGGGCAGCCCGCCGCCGCCCCGGATGACGATGACACCGGCCCGACCTGCACGCACCAGGCCGATCGCGGTGTGCCGGCCTCCTTCGTTGAGAGGCCGATGGGAAAGACTATTTAACGAGCATCATCAGGCGGCTCCGCGTGACCCCGCCGGCGTCGAGGCGGTAGAGGTACGCGCCCGACGGCAGGCCCGAAGCATCGAACGCCACCTCATACGCGCCGGTGGCCAGCGGCCCGTCCACGAGCGTCGCCACGCGCGCCCCGAGCACGTTGAAGACGTCGAGACGGACGTGACCGGACTGCGGAAGCTCGAACGCAATCGTGGTGGACGGATTGAACGGGTTGGGGTAGTTCTGCGAGAGACGATACGCCTCCGGCAGCGCGTCGTCGAGTCGTTCGAGGGCGGTGACGACGACGGCGTTCGGGAGGATCTGCCCGCGCACCTCGCCCGTCGGGTTGGCGGCGGTGTGGACGTTGAAGTACACGTTTCCGGCGAGCACCTCGTTCGTGAGATCGACCGTGAGGGGCTCGGCGTCGACGTCGGTCCATACGTCGTGGGCCGTGCTTCCGTCAAACGCATCGGTGATCGTGCGCACGACGGGGCCGTCCTGGCCCATCGGGGCGTTGTGGAGGTGCGCCGCCGTGATGGGCCCGCTCAGGCCCTCGACGGTGAGGCCGAAGACGAGCCCGGCATCCGTGAGCGTGACCGCAGCTGTGCCGGCGGCCTCGCTCGACGTCGCCTGCGTCCCCTGCCCGGGATCGAGGCTCACGGCCGAGCCGATGCCGCCGCTCAGACGCGCCTGCCCGCGCGTCTCGCCGCCGGGGTTGGCGGCGGTGTGGACGTTGAGGTAGAGGTTGCCCGCGAGGAGCTCGCGCATCATCTCATCGGTCAGCGGCTCGGCATCGTCCGGCGTCCACACACCGACCGCCGAGTTGCCGTCGAGGTCGCCGGTGATCGTGCGCACGACGGGGCCGTCCTCGCCCATCGGGGCGTTGTGGAAGTGCGCCGCCGTGATGGGCCCGCTCAGGCCCTCGACGGTGAGGTGGAAGGCAAGCCCCGCCTTCGTGAGCGTGAGCGCAGCCGTGCCTCTTGCCGCGCCGGTCGGGAGCGCCGAGAGCTGTTCCGGCGTCAGGCTCGCCGCGAGGGCCGTTCCGCTCGCGGGGATGACCTGCGCGCGGATCTCGCCGGCGGGGTTGGCGGCGGTGTGGACGTTGAGGTAGAGGTTGCCCGCGAGCAGTTCGCGCATCATCTCGTCGGTGAGCGGCTCGGCGTCGGCGGCGGTCCACACGCCGTGGGCGGTGTTGCCGTCGAAGGCATCGGTGATCGTGCGCACGACGCCGCCGTCGGCGCCGGCGGGCGCGTTGTGGAAATGCGCCGCCGTGATGGGCCCGCTCAGGCCCTCGACCGTCACGTCGAAGGCGAGTCCGTCGGTGGTGAGGCTCAGCGAAGCCGTGCCGGCGGCGTCGCTCGTCACGTCGGCGGTCTGTTGCGCGGCGGAGAAGGCGCCCGTGAAGTGGTCGCCGCCGTCGAGCGTGACCTGTCCACGGATCTCGCCGCCGGGGTTGGCGGCGGTGTGGACGTTGAGGTAGAGGTTGCCCGCGAGGAGCTCGCGCATCATCTCGCCGGTGAACGGCTCGCCGTCTTCGGTCGTCCACACACCGTGGGCGGTGTTCCCCGTGAAGTCGTCGGTGATGGTGCGGACCACGCCGCCTTCGGCGCCCGCCGGGGCGTTGTGGAAGTGCGCCGCCGTGATGGGCCCGCTCAGGCCCTCGACCGTCACGTCGAAGACGAGGCCGGCGTCGGTGAGGGTGAAGCTCGCCGTGCCGGCGGCGTCGCTCGACACGTCGGCGAGCTGTTGCGAGGCGTCGAGCGAGGCGGTGAAGCCCCATCCGCTGCTCGGGAAGACCTGCCCGCGCACTTCGCCGCCGGGGTTGGCGGCGGTGTGGAGGTTGACGTAGAGGGTGCCTCCGAGGAGCGCCGCCGTCGCGTCGTCGGTGAGCGGCTCGGCGTCGTTGGGGGTCCACAGGCCGAAGGCGGTCGCGCCGTCGAAGTCGTCGGTGATGGTGCGCAGCACAGGGCCGTCGGCGCCGAGGGGCGCGTTGTGGAAGTGCGCCGCCGTGACGTCGCCGCTGAGGCCGTCCACGCTGACGAAGAAGAGGATGCCGGCGTCGGTCGCCTGAAGCGAGGCTGTGCCGGCGGCGTCGCTCGTCACGTCGGCGGTCTGCTGTTCGGGCGTGAGGAAAGCCGTCAGGGCCGCGCCCGAGGAGGGGAAGAGCTGCGCGCGGATCTCGCCGGCGGGGTTGGCGGCGGTGTGGAGGTTGAGGTAGAGGTTGCCCGCGAGGAGTTCGCGGATGAGATCGTCGGTGAGCGGCTCGGCATCGGCGCTCGTCCACAGGCCGCGCGCGGTCGCGCCGTCGAAGTCGTCGGTGATCGTGCGGACGACGCCGCCGTCGGTCCCGGCAGGGGCGTTATGGAAGTGGGCCGCCGTGATCTCGCCGCTGAGGCCGTCCACGGTGATGAGGAAGCGCACGCCCTCGTCGGTGAGGGCCAGCGCCGCCGTGCCCGTGGCGTCGCTCGTCACGTCGAGGGTCTGTTGCGCCGCCGAAAAGTTTCCTGTGACGAACGTTTGCGCCGCGACCCACTGCGGGACGAGCATGAACAAAAGCAAGAGAGTGATGTGTGCGTATCGGTGGCGCATAGAGGTATCCTCCTCCGGTCGATGGTTTGGGGAAAAAAGAAGAGCGGTCCGCCGGGTCGAGGATGGCGGTTCAAGAGTATTTGTTTGAACAGAACTCGAAGGGGGCGGGATGACCACTGCGGTCCCGGCGTTCGGGAAAAAAACGGGCGGAGGACGCGAGAGGGGCGGGCTTCGGTCAGTAATCGAAGCGCAGGGAGAAGACGGGGTAGCGACCGGGCAGCACGCGGGCGACGACGCCGACGCCGTCGGAGGCGTCTTCGAGGCTCCAGTCGTACACGTTCCGGCGGTTGAGCGCGTTGACGAGGTAGGCTTGCAGGCGCAGCGCGGCGCCGCGCCAGGCATGCGTGAAGGCAAGGCCGACGTCGAGGCGGAAGTAGGCGGGCCGGGTGTGCTCGTCGGGACGGTCGAGATCGTACGGGCGGGCGTCGAAGAGGGTCTCCCGGAGGGAGAGGTAGTCGTAATAGGCCTGGCGGAGCGCCCACCGTCGTCCCCACGCGCCCTCGCCGTTGACGTGCGCCGAGAGGCCGGCGGCGAGCGGGGTCTCGAGGTCGAAGGCGAGGCGGTGCGGGGTGTTCCACGGAGTGTCGACGAGGCGGTCGTCGAAGCGCCCGGGATAGGTGCGCACGGAGCGGCTGAAGCTGTACGTGGCCGTGGCCGAGAGCCGGCGCGCGGCGCGGTGGAGGCGCACGCTTCCGCCCCAGGCATGGCCCCGCCCCGCCGCGACGAAGGCGGACTGCGGCAGGCGGATCGGCTGTGAGGGGTCGTCGGAGCGAAGCGCGAGCAGGGCCGCGTAGTCGAGCGTGAGCAGGCGCGGCTGCCACTTGTAATAGCCCTCCAGACCCAGCGACCAGCGCTCGCCGGGCATGAAGAGGGCGTCCGCCGCCAGGTGATAGACGCGCGGCGGCGCGGTGGCGCGGTCGAGCGGGAGCCAGAAGAGGATCGAGGGGACCGCCGCCGTGGGGCCGGAGCTGGTCAACTCGAACTGGTTGACGTACTGCCGGTAGAGGCCCGCCGCCGCGCGCAGGGCGTACGCCCCGATCCGGCTCGAAGCCCGGTCATACCGCAGCGTCAGGCGCGGTTCGGCATAGACGACGCGCCGGAGCGGGAGGTACGTCAGGCGGAGGCTCGGCTCCAGGGTCGTGCGCAGGCCGGGCGTGAAGACGCCCTTCAGGTAGCCGCCCAGTTCCCACGCCGCGCCTGCGTAGACGAAGGGGACGATGAACTGGTTGCCCAGCTGAAGGCGGCTGTCGGCGTGGTGAACCGCGACCCCGGCATCCAGATGCCGCTGCGGGGAGAAGCTGTGGTTCAGCGTGGCCCGCAGGGAAAGCTCGCGGATCTCGTGATGCTCGTACGACCCGAAACTGGCGTCGAGCTTCTGCGCGAGCCGCGCGATGGTTTGCGCCACCGCCTCCGGGTCTCCCGACGCTCCCGTGGGCGCGTTCTGAGCATGATAGCCGTACTGCGAGGCGTGCCGGCTCAGGCCTGCCTGGACGGTGGCGACCGAGCGCGCTCCCAGCAGCCAGGTGTCCCGGACCTGCCCCACCCAGTTCGCCCAGTCGTACGCGTCGCGGGTGAGCATGACGTGGTCCTCGGGCGTGAGCGGGAGGGCGTTCACCGCCGTCAGGTCCGTGCGCACCCGGTTGCGCGCGCGGTAGAAAGAGGCGTCGAGGAGGTGGAACGGGCTCAGGCGGAGCCGGACCGCCGCGTGGACGTCGGAGAAGGCCACCTCGGGGCGACGGCGGGACACGGTGAACGTGGACGTGTTGACCGGCTCCCGAATCCAGATCGAGGCGAGCCGGGGATCGACGGCGTTCCACCGCCGCAGCAGTTCGTCGACGCCGGGATCCCGGTACACCCCCCACAGGCTCGAGCGCGCGGCGAGCATCACGGAAGCCCGGCGGCGGCCCGGGAGCGTGAAGCGGCGCTGGAGCTTGCCGTTGAGGCTCACCGGATCGACCGTCAGCGCCGCGCGGTTCGCCCCGCCGACGTCGTGCGTGACGGAGACGAGGCCGGAGAGGTGGCTGCCGAACTCTGCGCCGAAGCCGGCTTTGTGCACGGTCAGCCGTTCGAGCGCGAGCGGGCTGAACGCGCCGAGGTGCCGCCCCAGGCTGACGGGGTTGCGGACGGGCATGCCGTCGAGCAGGGTCAGGTGTTCGCCCGCGCCGCCGCCCTGGATGTGCAGGTCCGCCAGGGGCTGTTGCGCCGAGACGCCGGCGAGCCGCCGCGCCCCCCGCACCACGTCGGAGGCCCCGGCGAAGGCGACGGCGCTCAGCCCGCTCCCGGTCATCATGCCGAGCCCGAGGTCGCTCGAGGGCAGGCGCTGCGCCGGTCCGTCGATCACGATGGGTTTCATCATGGCCGGCTGTGGGCGGAGCGCGATCCGCACCCGTTCGTGGGCCTCCGGCGCGATCCATACGCTGTCCAGCTTCGGCTCGTATCCCACGTACGTGACGATCACACGGTGCAGGCCCGAGACGAGCGAAGCGAAGCTGAAGAGCCCGGCCTCGTTCGTCGTCGTGCCGGCGGAAGCGTCGGCCAGAAGCACGTTGGCGAAAGGCAGCGGCGCCCCCGTCTCGCCGTCGATGACGCTGCCGGTGAGATCGCCGTAGCGGGCCGGAGCGCGCCGCGCGTCGATCAGAACGTATGCGCCCGAGGACGAGCGGACGTAGTCGAGCCCGGAGCCGGTGAGGAGGCAGCGCAACAGCCCCTCGACGGGCAGCTCCCGGCCCTCGCAATAGACCCGTTTGCCCGCCACCAGCTCGGACGTATAGACGAGGTCGATGCGGGTGAGACGGACGAGCGCTTCGAGGCCTTCCTGCAGGCGCGCGCCCCGAAGCACGAGCGTGTACACCGCGGCGCCGGCCTCCTGGCCGCGGACCGCCGGAGGCCCGGCCGCGCCGAGGAGGAGGATCAGAAACAGGAAAGCCGGTCGTGCCCGCATGGCATGGTGTGGGAAGTCCGGAAGAGGATACGCCCCGCGCGCAAGCGTCGGGGGGCGGCTCACGGCGCGTCGGGGGAGAAGAGGACGAAGCCCCGGCTCGTCTCCCGATACCGGCAGTTCTCCGCCAGACAGATGTCGTGAAGCACCTCCTCCGCCGAGACGGGGCGCATGTAAAACAGGGTCAGCGAGTCGGACAGGGCGATCCCCGGTTCGGCTTCGAGCGTGAGCGCGTACCGGCGTTCCATCTCGGCGAGGATGGCCGAGAGCGGCTCCTCGACGGCGGTGAAGCCCCGGTTGCGCCAGGCCAGCGCCCGTTCGAGGTCTACGACCCTCGGCGCGGGAGGGGCCGTCGCCGAAGGCTGCCCCGTGACGCGGGCGGCCTGCCCGGCTTCGGAGAGCAGGATCGCGCGCCCGGGTCGCTTCGAGTCGATCACGCGGACGCGGCCCGAGGCAAGCAGCACGCGCGTCTCGGGGCCGGCCGGCTCGCGGCGCGCCCGCACGTTGAACCGCGTGCCGAGCACCTCCACCCGCGCATTGAACGTCTCGACGACGAACGCGCGCCCGTCGTGCGCGACCTCGAAGAACGCCTCGCCTTCGAGCCTCACGCGGCGCTCGGCGTCGGCGAAGGGCCAGGCCCGGAAGCCCCGCGCGTAGCGGAGGCGGGAGGCGCTGTTGAGCTGCACCGTCGAGCCGTCGGGCAGGCGCACGATGCGCTGTTCGCCCGGCGGCGCGACGACGGTCGCCGGGCGGCTCCACCACCCGAAGGCGAGCGCGAGCAGGACGGCCGCGGCGGCGGGCGCGAGGAGGGCCGGGCGAAGACGGCCGGGCCGTCGCGGCCGGCGGTCGGCCCGGCGTCGAGGCGAGGCGTCGAGGCGGCGCGCGAGGTCGGCCCACGCGGCGTCCGTGTCCGGGGCGGCGTCCGTGTCCGGGGCGGCGTCCGCCTCCGGGGCGTCGAGGCGGCGCGCGAGGTCGGCCCACGCGGCGTCCGTGTCCGGGGCGGCGACGGCCCTTCGCGGGGCCCGGCCGAGCAGCCGCCATACCCGCTCCAGCCCACGAAGCGCTTCGGGCGAGGCGCTCATCTGCGCCTGCACCCCGGGCGGCACGGGAGTTTCCTTTCCTCGTTTCATGATTCAAGCAGCGATGGTTCGAAAGCCTGGATGCGCGTCTTCAGGCGCTCCAGGGCGCGCACGATGTGGTTGTTCACCGTGCGCGGCGAAATCTCCATGACGGCGGCGATTTCGTGATGACTGAGTTCGTGAAAGCGGCTGAGCGTGAGCGCCTCGCGCTGCCGGTTCGGCAACGCGTCGATCCACCCGTGCAGTCGCTGCGTCAGGAGGTCGGCGTCGTGACGGGCCTCGGCGGTGTGGAGCCGGGGGGGCGTCGCCTCCGCTTCGGCGCCCATCTCGGCGCGCTTCCGGGTGTGCGCCCGCTCGTCCCGCAGATGCCGGTACGCCCGGTTGCGCGCCATGCGAAAGAGGTACGCCCGGAGCGACTTCGTCGGGACCAGACGCTCCCGCAGCCCCCACAGCGAGACGAACACGTCCTGCACCAGATCGTGCGCCGTGTGGTCGTCGCCGACGATGGCGCTGACGTACCGGAGCAGGTCGTCCCGGAAACGACGGAAGACGGCCTCGAAGGCGTCCCGGTCGGAGGCCTTCAGCCGCCGGCAGAGGTCCTCGAGCGGCGCCTCGGCGTTCGGAAGAGGGGGCGGGTCTTTGCGCCGTCCGGCGTTCATATCACGGTGACGTCAGGGCTCGTTTGCGTATCGGGATAGTCCACGGGCGGCCGGCAATGACCATCCCGCTGGGCGAAGATACGGAGAAGCGGGCGGGAGAAGGGCCTACGGACGGCGGAGCGCCGGGTTCTCGAAGTGCGGGAGAACCGGGAGAAGAAGCATGCGCCCCCGGAAGGCAGAGGAGCGCCCCCGGAAGGCGTTTCAATACCTATAGGTGCAATTCAGACGAGTCCAATGCCCGCCGCGATGAGGCCGCCCGTAGATGGTTTCAATACCTATAGGTGCAATTCAGACGGGCCATTGAGCAGGATATGCCCGAGGGCTACGTACTGTTTCAATACCTATAGGTGCAATTCAGACGTATCGCGGAGCGGGCCAAGTTTCAAAAACGTCCAGAGTTTCAATACCTATAGGTGCAATTCAGACTCGAGACGTGCGGAGCAGGGGAGGCTGGCAGGGCATGAAGTTTCAATA